>NZ_JBLYNS010000320.1:0-2297 GCF_049310205.1 Endozoicomonas sp. ALC013
CAGACCGGATACGTGATAGACATGCTAAACACCCTGCGCAATATCATACAGGAAGTCAGTTCTGCCTCTGATCTACAGGTGGCACTGCAGATTATTGTGCAGCGGGTTCGTGGTGCCATGAACACCGAGGTGTGCTCGGTCTATCTATACGATTCTGAGAGCACCTCTTATACGCTGATGGCTTCAGAGGGTTTGAACCCTTCCGCGGTCGGACAGGTGACTCTCTTTCATTCTGAAGGCCTTGTTGGGCAGGTGGGGCTGCGGGAAGAGCCCATAAACCTCGAAGATGCCGCTTCTCACCCGAAATTTCACTATATCCGTGAAACCGGAGAAGAGCGATTCACCTCTTTTCTCGGTGTCCCCATTATCCATCACCGTAATACGCTGGGTGTGCTGGTGGTTCAGCAGGTTGAGCAGCGACGTTTTGATGAACATGAAGAAGCGTTTCTGGTCACCATGTCGGCCCAATTGGCAGGGGTTATTGCCCATGCCCAGGCAACCGGCTCGATCAATAATGTCTCCACGCCCACCCGCACAAAACGAATTGCTCGCTTTCAGGGGAGTGCCGGTGCCACAGGGGTAGCCATTGGTGAGGCGGTGGTGATTACGCCTCCGGCCGATCTTGGTGCAGTACCTGAGCGTACCTGCAAGGATATAGATCTGGAACTCACCTTGCTGGACGATGCGCTGGCTGCGGTGCGAAAAGAGATGAAAGACACCGCTGAACGACTGTCTGACCGCTTACCTGCCGAGGAACATGCACTCTTTGATGTTTATCTGAGAATGCTCGATGACCGGGCCCTTGGGCAGGAGATAAGAGAGCGGATTCGGGGTGGATCCTGGGCACAGGGTGCCTTAAGACAGGTGATCGAAGAGCATATCCGCAATTTCGAAATGATGGACGATCATTATCTCCGTGAACGGGCTGCCGACGTCAGGGACCTGGGGCGCAGAGTACTTTCTCATCTCCAGCAGGGAGAGCATGCGAGGGTTGAATACCCGGCGAATACCATTCTGATCAGTGAGGAGCTTTCTCCGGTTATGCTGGGCGAGGTGCCACAGGAGTCACTGGCGGGTCTGGTTTCCAAGCAAGGCTCCAGTAATTCCCATGTGGCTATTCTTGCCCGCGCTTTAGGCGTGCCTACCGTCATGGGGGTGGTTGATCTGCCTTTCCATAAGCTGTCCGGTAAAAAGCTGATTGTGGATGGTAATCTTGGCCTGATTTACTCATCTCCGGCCCAGGAGTTGCTGGATTATTACACCGAAGTGCTGGAAGAGGAAAATCAGTTCAGTAAGGGGTTGGAAGCCATCAGAGATCTGCCCTGTGAGACCCCGGATAATTACCGTATTCCGCTCTGGGTCAACACCGGACTGATGACCGATACCATCCGCTCACTGGACAGAGGGGCTGAAGGCGTTGGTCTGTATCGGACTGAAGTCCCTTTTATGGTTCGGGATCGCTTCCCCAGTGAATCCGAACAGGAAAAGATTTACCGACACCAGCTTGAAGCCTTTGCGCCACGCCCCGTGACCATGAGAACCCTGGATATTGGCGGGGATAAGTCGCTGAGTTATTTCCCTATCAAGGAAGATAACCCTTTCCTTGGCTGGCGGGGGATTCGGGTAACACTGGATCATCCGGAAATCTTTCTGGTGCAGGTCCGGGCCATGTTGAAAGCCAGCGTGGGGCTGGATAATCTCCGGATTATGTTGCCAATGGTATCCAGTATTTTTGAAGTCGAGGAAGCGCAACACCTGATTCACCGGGCCCATGCGGAAGTGCTTGCTGAAGGCCTGCCAGTCTCCATGCCACCGGTGGGTGTGATGGTGGAAGTGCCCGCTGCCGTTTATATGGTCAAGGACCTTGCACAACGTGTCGACTTTCTTTCCATCGGATCAAATGACCTTATTCAATACCTGCTGGCCGTAGACCGCAACAACCCCCGGGTATCTGACCTTTATCACTCCTTTCACCCCGCCGTACTGCATGCCTTGCAGAAAGTTGCGGACGATGCCCATCAGGAAGGAAAGACCGTCAGTATCTGCGGTGAAATGGCGGGTGACCCTGCTGCAGCGGTACTGTTAATGGCCATGGGCTTCGATATGCTGTCGATGAGTGCCGTGAATCTGTTAAAAGTAAAATGGGTGTTAAGGCGCATCGGTATGGATCGTGCAAAAATGATATTGTCGGATTTAATGAAGCACGACAATGCGCAGGTGATTCGCAGCTCCCTGGAACTTGCCCTGTGTAAAGAAGGCATGGGCAAGGTTCTCGGGATCAAGAGTCGGCGTTTCTA
>NZ_JBLYNS010000321.1:0-2260 GCF_049310205.1 Endozoicomonas sp. ALC013
ATCCGGTAGTACTATTGGTGGGATAATCGGTGGCGGGATCGGCGGCACTGTTGGACTAGCAGTGGTATCATTCTTAGCCAACTGCTCCGGATGCCTGTCACTACTGTCAGAAATGGCAAGGGCCACTGAGGTCGGCGAGGATGCTGCAGAAAGAATCTTTAACCGGCTATCTCAAAACGCAGGTGAGAACGCAGGTGAGGAATTCGGGGAGGAATTTGGAGAGAAAGTTGGAGAGAAAGTTGGAGAGAAAGTTGGAGAAAAAGGCGGAGAAAAAACTGGAGAAGAAGTCGGGGAAAAAACCCTTAAAGAGGTTGGAAAGAAAGCTGTCAAAGGAAAGCAGGCCGCCAGATGCACACGCTCGGTTGGCAGCTGTAAACAGGAAGACGGCGAAAATGATCCTGTTGAAACTGATGGTGAAACTGGTGGCGGTGGAGCCGGTGGTGAAGCTGGAGCAGGAGGCGCTGCAGCTGGTGGTGAAGCAGGTGGTGAAGCCGGTGGTGAAGTTGGAGGAGGCATTATAACAGGTGGTGTCGTGGTACATAAAGCAGCCAAAACACTTAAAAAGTTGTACGAGACCATAAAAAAAGCGATCGAAAAAAATCATAAAAAACACTCTGAAAAGCAAGCCTCCCAAGGCTCAGCAGCAAAACCAAACCAACCACCAATAAAAAAGGCAATCGATGCAGAGCACACCACGATACAGCCAACAACCAAACCAGCGAGGTCATCAAGCACCGCAAACAGCAACAATATAAATGCAGGTATTGCCACTGTTCCAGACGATGCAACCAGTGTTGACCAACCAACAGAGACATTAACAACTGTAATAATTAGAGAGCCATCAACCAGCAGAGAGCCATCAACCAGTCAGACAGAAACTGCTGGCACTATCCCACAAACAGGAGACGGTGACAGTTCCCACAGCGCCGCTGATTTTGCAAGTTCAGCACCAGCGACAACACAGACTGCTGAATCAACCAACCAGCCAATAGCCACTTCAACACCTGAGGCTATCACGCAGGAAGCGAAGAAAAGTACCTCTGATATTTCAAATGGCGCAACTGCTGCGTCACCACTAACAACAACTTCAACGGCCAAAACAGAAGATCAGGCAATAGCAGGTACTACAAGTCAGACGACAATTGATAAAAAAGCGATACATCAATCGACAACCGGGCAAGCAGCACTATCATCTGAAACCACCACAACAGAAGGCAAACTTGGTATATCTGACCGCACAACAACGCCTCCATCCTCAAAAGCAATCTCAACCGCTGCACAAACCCGACAATCAAGCCAGGCGGCAACAACAACCCACGACACCACCTCTCAGGCAGTTACTTCTGGCTCCACGGATCGCTCAGCTACTTCTTCATCAATGACACCTGCAACAACAAGAATGACAACCGAACAGACAACAACGCAGCAATCAATAACCAAGGAGAAAGCACGATCAACGTCTGATACCACTAGTCAAAAAATAACTTCTGGCATTTCGGATAGCACAACGGCTGTTGCACCGCTGACAGAAACTTCAACAGCCACAGGAACAGCTCCATCTACAAAATCACCGACAGCCACTACAACTCAGGCAACAGTTGATAAAACAGCGATACACCAATCAACAACCGGGAAAACAGCATTTTCATCTGAAATCACTACAACAGAAGGCAACCCTGGTATATCTGACAGCACAACAGCGCCTCCTGCCTCAAAAGCCATCTCAACCGCTGCACAAACCAGGCAATCAAGCCAGACTGCAACAACAATCCACGACACCACCCCTCAGGCAGTTACTTCTGGTTCCACAGATAGCTCAGCTGCTTCTTCATCAATGACACCTGCATCAACAAGCACTACAACCGAACAGACAACAACGCAACAATCAACAACCCAGGAGAAAGCACGATCAACGTCTGATACCACCAGTCAAACAATGACTTCTGGCATTTCGGATAGCACAACGGCTGCTTCACCACTGGCAGAAACTTTAACGGCCACAGCTCCATCAACAAAATCACCAACAGCCACTACAACTCAGACAACAATTGATAAAAAAGCAATACATCAATCAACAACCGGGCAAACAGCATTTTCATCTGAAATCACTACAACAGAAGGCAACCCTGGTATATCTGACAGCACAACAGCGCCTCCAACCTCAAAAGCCATCTCAACCGCTGCACAAACCCGACAATCAAGCCAGGCGGCAACAACAATCCACGACACCACCTCTCGGGCAGTTACTTCTGGTTCTACA
>NZ_JBLYNS010000322.1:0-2245 GCF_049310205.1 Endozoicomonas sp. ALC013
GTCATTGACACATCGGTGGTATTCATCGACGAACTCAGCTCTGGTGAGAACGGAGCCGTGGTGTTGGATGACAATGTTTGAGTGCTTGCCATCCCTGACGGAGTCATTGACACATCGGTGGTATTCATCGACGAACTCAGTTCCGGTGAGAACGGAGCCGTAGTGTTGGATGACAATGTCTGTGTGCTTGCCATGCCTGACGGAGTCACCGACACATCGGTAGTATTCATCGACGAACTCAACTCTGGAGAGAACGCAGCCGTGGCACTGGATGATAACCTCTGAGTGCCTGCCATGCCTGACGGAGTCACCGACACATCGGTAGTATTCATCGACGAACTCAACTCTGGAGAAAACGCAGCCGTGGTACTGGATGATAACGTCTGGGTGCCTGCCATCCCTGATGGAGTGAGTGACACATCGGTGGTATTCATCGACGAACCCAGCTCTGGAGAGAACAGCTCCGTGGTGCTGGATGATAACCTCTGGGTGCCTGCCATGCCTGATGGGTTCAGTGATGCCTCAGTAGTATTCATTGACGGACTCATTTCCGGCGAAATCCGGGCCATCGTGCTGGATGACAATGCCTGAGTGTTTACCGTTCCGGACGGGCTTAATGAACCCTCTGTAGCATTAGCGAACGAACCAGACTTGGATGAGGCTAAAGTGATGATACTGGACGACACTGCCTGTCTACTTGCCGTCTCTGACGAACTCAACGACGCCGTGATAGTATTAAACGACAAACTTGACTCTGCTCCAATTGGAGCTGTGGTATTGGCAGATAGTGCCTGAGCACGGGTGCTCTCTGACTGGCGTGGTGCAGCCTCAATAGTAGTGCTGGCCGACGAACTCAATCCGGGTGCCAGCACAGGTGCAGCGGTATGCGGCCATAAAGCCGTCGATAACAATGCTTTTGAGGCGTCCGGTGGTACATGGCTGGAACTGCCCTCAGATACCGCTAAGGACGTTAGCAGTCCGGCTTCACTGGTTGCACGATCCATGGCAGCAGATGCCATTGCAGGGGTAATGTCAGCCTGTTCTGTCACGGTTACAGCCGTGGTTGATACGCTGGTCGATGCCAGTGGCTGCGGGGTGCTGGTCTCCGGCGCGATGGTGGCCAATGCATGCACGTCAGACGACACCACCGCCTGTGCGCCGGTTGCCGATGCGATCGCAACAACAGGGCTACTGTTGTCAGCAACCACTCCGGGATTGCTGCCCGGCCTGTCCGTGGCAGGTTGCAGGCCTGTGACGGGCGGCTGGCCGGTCGTTAACAATCCACTGGTGGGCGTGGTTCCTCTGTTACCACTGCCTCCGGATGAGTGATGATGACCGGAGTTGTCATTGTCAGATGAATCATCATCACTATCACCCCCGCCTCCCTTCTTCTTCCCATCTTCTACAAGTTCGTAGATTTCATAACCTACCCAGCCGGCAACGCCGGCTGCCACGGCCGCAGCAATGATCATAAGTAATTCCGGGGTCAGGAGTCCAACAGCCAGTGTTTCAGCAAAACCGGCCATCAGGGCGGGTGCAGAGAATCCAACAACGCCTTCTGCAACTATCCTTTTTACTGCCTTTTCATACAACTCATCGGCGGCACAACCACCCATGCCAGCCCCGGCCAGGGCTCTTTTACGTCGACACGCGGGTTCTTTTATTTTGCCTTTGCTGCCTTTGCCACGAGTGCGGATATGGGCCCAGTCTTCGCCGCCGGGTTCATGATGTGGCGGGGCGGGTGCCTTGGCCATCAAATCCTCAACAGAAGTTTTGAGCCCATCACCCAGGGATTTCAAAACCTCGGTCTCTGGCACAAACTCCTCTGCTGCACTTTCCCCAATGCGGACCCCGACATCTTCCGCCGCCGCATCGCCCCCGTTCGAGGCCAGTCTTTTTATAAATGCGCCGCTAGCCACCGAACCTAATGTTCCGCCGACGCTACCAATCGCGATTCCGGCCTTGGTTCCCACACTTAAACCTTGATCGGTGCCACCGGAAGGCTGGCCACCCGACGATTGGGGAACCGCACCAGCGGCTGGGTGAGCCAACAGCGCCGCTCCGGGAACCTCCGGGGCAATAGCATTGATGGCATCCTGCAACACCATCATCTGCATCGAATATTGAAAGTCGTCCAGGCTGGACACGCCCTGAGCCACCCCGGAAGGACCAGGTACAGGGTCCGGCTGTTCTCCAGCGGTCGCTTTGGCCCGGGCAAGCAGGCTTTGACTGGTTTTGGCCATAA
>NZ_JBLYNS010000323.1:0-2221 GCF_049310205.1 Endozoicomonas sp. ALC013
AATAGCCTGTTGTCGCTGGTTGTTGGTAGATTTATTGATATCCCCGGAAGCGTGGAAGCTGCGTCAGCAGACATGGCCGTGTCAGTCTCCATTGGCTCCGGATTACCCTGAACCGAAGTCGAAGAAGAGCGCTCAATACACGAGTTATTGCCAGTAACACGCCTGAGCTTTATGGGGGAAATGGTCCCGGATTCAGGTTGCTGTTGATGCGGTGGCAACGCTCCAGTGTCCGTTGTTGTCTTTTCAATCTGGCGACCTGCCATGCTCCGCTTTCTTTTGCGTTTGTGGCTGGTTGACGGCTCGTCTCTTTCAGCTGCAGTAGATGTTAACCTGGATACAGTATCTGCGGTTGCTGAGGAGGAAGGTGACTGCATGGTTTGTTTGGAGGTCCTCCCTGTTTCCAGTTGGAGAATCGTTTGGGTGAAAGTCTCATACTGACTGTATTTTCAGGGTTTGCGCTCCACGCAATCCCCCATAGCAACAAATTTCGTCCGGCCTGATATGGGGTAACGGCCAAACACCGGTATGATGTTTACTGAAATACTACACCGTTCCAGTGAGAGGCCGCCCCGATGGAAGTATGTCAGCCGTTGGCGAAAACCGCTAATACTTGCCACGCTCTTGAGCAGCTCGAACTCATGTTGATTCGCCTGCGCCAGCATCATAATTCGATCCGGCACTTTGAAGATTATGAAAACCAGGTCCATGCTCTTTTTGCTCAGGCAAAGTGTGAGGTTCTTGCAAATGATCTGGCTTCACTCGACGTCGATGCACCAGTCATTGAGTTCAATGGCACCTGCTATCACCGGGCATTGCGTTGTTCTGCAACTTATCAGTCAGCTGTCGGCCCTATCCGGGTTGCCCGTACACTGTACCGGCATGGCAAAGAAAGCTGGGACCATATATGACACCGGTTTTTGGTGGTTTGACTTTCTTCTTGATATTCGCTTCCGGTTTCCTCTAATTTCAGGTAGGCACCAATTTAACCAGCGTATGTTGCCATTTTAACCGTAAAATGCTTGAGTCAGGGCAACTGGTTTATCCTTGTAGGAACTCTTCCATCCAGTCATTGTTGTTGACCCGTTCTGACTCGGTCGCAAATAAATCAAAATCCGGCGACAATAAATCAGAATCCGATTCCCAAATGTCAATGTCAATTTCGTTCAGCCCAAGAGGGTCTTTTTTTCTGCATTCTAAGGCTGAATGCCAGGCGTTTTGTGTCTGTTTATCCACATCATAATGGTTGATCTTTTGGAGAACACTTATTAACTGCGGAAGTATCATCTCTTTCCGATAGGGTTCCAATAGTTCAAGTTCTCTATTCCCCAATATCGGAAAACGATCCAGCTCTTCCATTGCCGCTTCAAAGGTAAATTTCGGCCCTTGAATGCTCCTGGTGGAATCCTGATCCCAAGGGGGGGGCGTGCTTGCAGGAGGTTGTTGCAGAGCGATTGCTGTTACTACGGGTGTTTTTGTTGTCTCAATCTGTACCAACTTTTCAGCCACTGCATTTTTAACGAGCTCAGGAACAACACCATCATTATCATTTCGGATAACCGGGCTGAGCGCCTTACATAAACTTGTGGTTAGCTGGCCGTTGCTGGCATAGTGTTCCAGAGATGACCACACCGCTGGCTTTAATGGTTTTTTGTATTTGATGATATTGATAATCATGGAAGGTGACAGCAGAAATGCTGCTTTTTTAGGCTCAGCTTTCCTGGTCTCTTTGGTTCTTGCTTTCATTTGGGCTAATTTTGCCTCAAGCCTGATCGCATAGGGCTCCCGTTTGTCCTGAGGCTTTTCATACCATTGTTCTGTGAATTCAGTTGCCTTGAAAAAGGCGGTCAACTGTTCCAATGTCCAGTTCTTTATAACAAGGCCAGTATCCGTGAGGGTAAAATCCGGTTTTTGGAGTACAACCGGTTCACCATCGGTTGGCATGACAGTAAGCTTTTGATTCCTGAATTGATACTCTGTTTGTTTAAGCTCGAACAGTATGGCCGTGATAAAGTACCACAGGCGTTCCTGGCCCAACATGACGTGATCACCATCAACAACTACGCCTCTTTCATCATCAGTTGACACCCGGTTTGAAAAGCAGAGATCCGGTATATCGATGTGTTCAGGCAGATAGTGGTTTGTCAGTAACATTCCTTCCAGCAACCGTTGCTGAATCGTGACATCAGGAGCAGTTTCAGGTGCAGCCTGATAGTCAAGACAG
>NZ_JBLYNS010000324.1:0-2219 GCF_049310205.1 Endozoicomonas sp. ALC013
GGTGCAGAGAGTGCGGTCACACTGAGAAACCGCAAATATAGGTCAAATTAAACTGATGCTTTTATGTTCTTGAACTACTGAGAAAGTTGAAATTCTTTACCTTGTTGAGAAGTAAAGTATCCTCTATCATCGGCCATAGCTAATACAATTTTTATAGGGTTATTACCTTCTTTTGTGATCCCTACCAGAGCAATCTCAGTTTCGCTAACTTCCATTTTTTTCAATATATCTATATCCTTAGGAGATGAATAATCAATTTTTGCATGGAAAGTAGCCTCATATGCTTCTGCATTTTTCTTTAGCTTATCATCAACATTTAATGTGCTATGAGATTTAGCTGAGTCAGCTGTGTATACATCATTGCTTTTAAATGGTGAATTTCTTTCTGAAAAGTTTACACTGCGTTGAGTAATTGGTTTATTGTCGTGATCCTGGGATGAATAAGAATCGGCTTTTTTTATTTCAGACTGCGTAGCAACTTTATCTGAGTCTCTATCGCTTTCTAGAGTCTTGTTATTTATCTGGGGTATAATCTTTGAACCAGTATGAATATGATTTGTAGGTAACATTTTTTTAACCTTTACTATTGGGGATAATTCCATTACACCAATATGAGGTGCAATATCCCTTTGAAAATAAGGTTTTAAAAAAGTTCCCGTTTCGAAAAGTTTAGAGACTGTTGTAAAAGTTACTGACCATTAACTCAGGATAAAAAACCCAACGTCGTCTATAACTACAGTATCTGATTAGTTTAAGGAGGATAATTATGTATCCATCCGACCTGACCAATGACGAGTGGACAATCCTCAAGCCTCTATTCCCTGACCCTGGCTATGATACTCCAAAAAATGGGCGACCACGTGACTGGAGTTATCGTCTGATATTGAATGCCATATTCTATCTCACTAAAACAGACTGTCAGTGGCGAATGCTACCTTCTGACTTTCCATCATGGAGTACTGTCTACACCTATTTCCGAATCTGGAAAAAAGATGGCACATGGAAGAAGGTGCATGATGCACTTCGTGACCAGATGCGAATTCAGGCGGGCAAAGAGCCACAACCAACCGCAGCAAGCATTGACTCCCAATCCGTGAAAACCTCGGTAAAAGGGGGGATCGAGGCTATGATGGCGGGAAGAAAATAAAAGGCAGAAAGCGTCATATAGCTGTTGATACTCTTGGCCTGATTCTGGTGGTATGGGTACACGCAGCCGCATTTAGTGATAGTTTTGCAGGTCAGTTCATACTGGCTCACCTTAAGAAATACTTTAAAAACATCCGGAAAGTCTGGGCTGGCTGTGGCTACCGGGGTTACCTTGAAGAGTGGTTTTATCGCTTCAAACCCAAAAGGGAACTTGAAATCACAAAACGCCCACGTGGAAAGTTTGTCGTTCAAGCCAGGCGCTGGGTTGTGGAGAGAACCTTTGGCTGGTTTGAAGGATCCAGACATTTATCTAAAGACTATGAACAGCTGCCAAGGAGTTCAGAAGCCTTCGTTTATATATGCATGATTCGCATAATGCTACGAAGGCTTAAGTAGTTTTAAAACAGCCTCTTAGAGCTTTTTACTACAGAGGCTTCCACACAGTGACCCAGAAAATGCACCTAAATCGGGTAAGGGCTGGTCTTTCTCCAACCCTCCCCACAGCACCCGGCATGCGGGTCCGCACCGGGCGGTTCAACGATGATGGTGAAACCTGATCCATAAGTCTTTCAACGAAACAAGCCCAATTTTCACGAGGTAACTGTTGTTTAGTGCCTGTTGCACCGCATAGGTTTTACTCAGACGGTAATACCCTTTGCTGCTGGCTGCGATCTTGGCGGCGTTCATTTTATCAACGCCTAACCTGACCAGATTCTTAAAACGGGTTTTCGGCTTGCGCCATTGCTTCAGGAAACAGCAACGGATTCACCGACGTATCCATTGATCCAGCAGGGGAATTGGTCGGTAATATTCCGATAACCGGAAATACCCCATCCAACCCCGGATATATTGCGCCAGTTTGTGTAACCGATGTTGCATTGAGACACCCCAGCGACGACTGGTCAACTTGAGTATCCTGTATCTGAATCGGTCCAGACACTTCTGGGTCCAGCGAACTTTCTTCCCTGTGAAGGTGAAACTCAGGAATTCGCTTTCTGTTGCTTTCACAACCTTCTCATTATAAAGAGCTTTTCCGGGAGTTAATCTTCAGTTTCAATTTGCGTTCAATGAAC
>NZ_JBLYNS010000325.1:0-2192 GCF_049310205.1 Endozoicomonas sp. ALC013
GTATGTTCCCTATGCGGGCGCTGTGCTTACCTGTCTTGGGAGCGGTCTGAAATAACCTCCGTATTTCTGCAGACGCTACCCGCTGCCCGGCAAGCTGGAACCACTTGTGCTTTTGCGGGCATCGGGTGGCGTAAGCGTTCAAGCAGGGGGCAGACCCACCCCTGCTTGTCGAGATCGGCTTTTAATGGATTGGCCCCGAATTTCTCTTTCCAGAGTCGCAGTATCAGTTCCCTGATATCACGGGCCGGGCGGAGGCTGATACGCGGAAGAACATCAACAACCAGGTAATTGTACACATCAAACTCATCGAAATAATGTATGTTAAAACAGGCTGATATTAGGTTTCGGTTGATCGCATTGTTCTAGCTTATATAGAGAGCGCTCCCCCCAATAGCCTGTATCAAAATCATCCAGTTTTTTATTTTCTATTCCACTATCGTCTGAATCGTAAAGTATGTAGCTTCCATCACGAAGCATAAAATAGTAGTCGCCGGCATAGTAAAATGCTCCGGTAATTTGAAACTTATACTGCTCCATATCAGTCCATCTGGAATTGTTAACAGGTGCTGGATAGCCATCCAGGACATAGTCATTAGCGATTGAGTACTTAATGTAAGTCCCATCAGCGAGGAAGAAGTACCAATAGTCACCATCTGCTGATGATAAACCTGCACGAATAAGGAATCTATAATCCTCAAGTCCAGGCCAATTATGATTGTTTACTTTAAAGCGATTGTTGATGTATTCAAGCCCCCAGCCGTCGGTTTGAAGTCGATAGTAATCACCTAAAGAAGTAAAGACATAGCGTACGTCATCGTTCTTATTAATGGATGCTGATACCCAGTGGTCATCAAAATGGGGCATTCCGTAGGTGTTAGATGAATAATTATAACTTTCGTACCCATAATAAATCGTATCAGCTTTCTCTAAGTTCAACTCTTTCTTTATATTTGGTCCTGTTGCTTGTCGGCTACGATATTGTGCCTGACCAAGGGCGTTTGATAGCAACCCACCGTTTGTATACCAGGCTGAAAATCTTCTACCATGTGATTCTCTTTTGTTTGTTACCTTCTTGTTACTCATGAAATTGATTTTATGTCCTCCTATAAAGAAGTAATCCATATAATGAACAGCTGTTATATAGCCATTCTCTGGTGAATTTTTGTCATTCCATACAGTCAAATTAGTCGTGTGTTCTGCATGCCCAGGTTCATTTAAATAGGCATCTAAAACCTTAAGGTATTGCTTTTCAGCATCTTCGTAGTCTTTAAGGGATTGTTGCTTGATTATTTCAGGTGGCTTGAAGCCGTACATATCTACAAGATTGCTGTTTTTTTCATCAGCCCAAGACCAGCCTAAATCAATAGATATTGTGTTAGCATCTGATTTTCTTTTGGTCCACACAGCATTGCGATGATTGGATTGGCTATTATCGTCAGAAAGATAACCGACCTTTGACTTTATCTTAAACTGAAGACTTCCATTATAGATATGGACATCATCAAGATAAACAACATCAGCAGAGCTAGGGTCTCGATCACCGTCACAATCCCACTTGGCTTGATGTTGGTCGTAATTAATGGGGGCATTCCCGAACTGATCATCTCCAGGATGCGCATCCCACTGCAAGCCGCATCTCCTTCCATCGGAGTCTTTTGTCCATATCTTAACTAACCCTGTCTTGTTACCATCCCCGAATGATTCTATATGCATTCCATATCCATTGCCATCACAGTTCCACGTTGTGTTTCGTTCACCGCTGACAAGTGAAGCCTCCACATTCAGTTTGCATGAGCCATTATCGGTGGTTATGTATTTATTGAAGAATAATGTTTCGTTGTGCAGTTCATTGATTAGCTCAAAGTTTGTACCAATCCATTGCTTGACAATGTCTGTCTGTTCGTCGGCAATGACTGTGTTTGTCATAAGCAAAAAACCAGCCGTATAAATTATATTCTTCATAAAAATCTCTAAATTTAATACCAGTTTATGTTATTTAAGACTCACGTCAGCAAAGGAAAGAAGACCATCTTAGGATAGATCATAAACTTGCGGATATTCTGCTCTTCATCATCATCACACGAGTAGTTGCTACGGTTCTTAAGGTAGACATTAAGCCTCGCCCACAGCACTGCCTCCTGGGAGGCTGACCGAGAATAGACTGCCCTACGCGGCAACTGCTCCTGCGTTGC
>NZ_JBLYNS010000326.1:0-2187 GCF_049310205.1 Endozoicomonas sp. ALC013
CGGGCGTGAATCAATATTTGAAGAATTCATGCCATGCCTCCAGTAATTGCTCATGGTGTTCGTTTACGCGCTTTTTCAGCTCGCGGATTTCACGTTCTGAGAATCTTGAGGAGCTTGTGTCAGGTTTACAGGTTTCAGCCAGAATTTAGCCAGAGCCTTGTTCAATGAAAATAGTAATTCATGGCAAACAGCACACACGCCGTCAGCATCATGCCGAGAAAGGTGGTGATGAACTGGCGGTTGCTGTTGGCGTACAGTTCGGTGGATTTGGCCTGTTGCTCCACCATGGCTTTGCGCCATTCCACGTCCACTTTTTTCAGGGCTTGCTCCAGCCGGATGATGTCCTTTTTGGCAGACAGGCGTGAGTCGAGAATCAGTTTTTCCAGCCGCAATACGTCTTGTTGGGTGGCAATATGGTCAGGACTGAGGGAGGCGGCGACGGCATGGGCGGTTTCTTTGCTGATGCCGATTTCTATGAGGTCGCTAAACAGTTTGTCGTCCATTGGTTTGTTCTCAGTCTGTCTGACAAAAAATTATAGCAGGTGATCCGTGAAAATAAGCATTGGTACACAAGGCTTCCGGGGCGAGTTGCCCGGCGTGGACCTGAACTGCCGGAGAATAACGCCACTGTGGCCCGAAATTGCCGGTTGTTGACCGGGGCCATTATGCCCTTGCGTGCGCCGTTGGATTACGGTGTGGTGCAAAAGAGTGGCACACAGACGGCTCAGGGTAGCCAGTCCTCATCCAGCAGTTGTTCCCATGGCCAGGGACAGGCTTCAGGAAAACTGGTGTCGGTGAGCCATTGTTCATGGGGCAGGTATTGATTCATTTGTTTAATGGCACGTTTTTTGGCGTAAGGGTAGCTGGTTACCACCGCTTCATCCTGGTGGCTTTTCAGATACGGATGTTTATTGAGCAGCCGGCTAATCTCACCACGGGCAGAATCAATACTGTCAAACCAACTGCGAAATTCCTGCGGCTCATACCGGCGTGGGTTGATGACTTGGGTCTGGTAATGATGTTTCAGCAAATGAAGTAACAAATTGACCAGGTGCGATTCCAGTTCATCAACGAAATCCCCCATGCGGTACTCCATGGTATGCAGAAGGTTATCAATATCCAGCTCATCGAAACGGCGTTCGGCCAAAAGTGTTCGCTGAAGGGCAAGCCATTTGGGGTAATCGCTGTGGTAAAGCGGATATTTGCTGTTTTCCATTCTTTGAATCCTTTTATTCACTGCCCGCCAGTTTAGGAGGCTGTCCGAGAATAGACTGCCCAAAGCCTGAAGAATTCACACCCTGTCTTCATTCCCTTGCGGAACCTCTTGTGGAACCACATCCGTACTCTCAAATATCTTATCCGCAGACGCCGCCACAAACCCCTGGTAAAGTTGACCGTTGGCCATTGGGTAGCGCCGGGCGAACTCGTAATAGCAGCCAGGGACTTTCATGGTGGTGTCATCAAAGGTCACGTCCACCGCTTTGGCCAGGGTTGAGGATTGTTCCAGCAAGACGTCCGGGGAGCCTTTGATCAGGCCGCCACTGGTATTCATGTCATACCCTTTATCCAGCAGCAGTTGATTGACGCTTTGAATATCCGGGTGTGAACTCAAATGGTTGATGGATACCGTAAAGTGATTGGGGCGAAAGCCATGGGCAGCCACCCAGGAGGCGTATTCGCTCTCTACTGCCAGGGTTTCGTATTGGTCAGAGGTCAGGCTCCAGGGGCGACCAGAGTAGCAGAAATTCTGATGGGCGACAGTGGCTTCCGGTACCTGCGTTACCAGGTCATAAATTATTTCCTGACAGTTGTCTGGCAACTCTTCTACTTTCAGCTCACTGATAAAGACTTTGGGCAGGGTTTTATCCGGGTGTTGAAAATATCGGGCATAAAGTTTCTTGGTGGGAAACTGATAGTCGTCAACGGGTTGATAGCCTGTTTCAACAAAAGGAAGAGCGAGGTTATTCAGTGCCACTTTTTCAAGATTGTAGGTGCGCAGGGCGATATGGTCGTTGATTACCTGACCGTGATTCAGATCGGCAAAGAGCTGGTGAATCGGTTTAGCATCGGGGGTCAGGGCAAGGTAGTCCTGCCACATGGCGTCCAATAGTTGCTGGATAGTGAGTTGCATGTTGATGCTCCCGTGTTGAATCAGTCATTTTTACCCGGAATTTTGCCATGACTACC
>NZ_JBLYNS010000327.1:0-2163 GCF_049310205.1 Endozoicomonas sp. ALC013
GGGCTAATGCCTGTTCTTAGGGTGGACATTAAGCTTACCCCTCCATTTTCAATGGCTTTTGAATGGAACCACGAAGGACACAAAGAGCACGAAGGAAAAAAAAATCTCTTCTTTGTGCTCTTCGTGTTCTTCGTGGTTCCATCTTTAACTTTCCGAAGAGGGGAGTAGACGCTTAATGTCTATCCTAAGAATGCCTGCTGATGTCGTGGAGTAGTCTACATTTTATGTTTCCCATGAATTAATGAAATATAATGATGGACAGAGGCGATGCTGGTATCAGTTGGCAATGCACAACATCAGGTAATGATTATAAAAAAACGGATGATCGTACCAATTCTGCAAAAAGTGGGCGATACAGACATGGCACAGTCAGACTGGTGATTGCGCCACTACCCTATATCCAGAGGTGTAATGAACTTCATCCTGCTTCTAATGCCTGCTCTGCTAACCGTCCACCAGGACACTCAATAAAACCTGATCATGATTTTAATGCTCTCATCACACAAGAAAAAATGGATTGGCTGGTGTGGGTATCTGCTCGTTACAGTGATCGCTATGATGGTAAAAAACACAGTCAATTTGCCACGTTAATTAAACAATACACATCAGCGTCACAACGACCTTTAAATCACAGTGAACAATGTCAACTGATACCCTTGTTGCACAATTTTAAAGCGACACTCGGGTGGACTTGGCGAAGCCTGATGACAACGATTCATTCATTTACGTCAGCGGGTGTTTTTACCCCTAATAAATATATGAATGAGAAAAGTCAGGAAGCTCAGGCAGCGTTATTGTCAACGTTACTTGATGGAGTAATAGTTAAGTGCAAGCAAAAACCTGAAGCCAGGGATATTGATGCCCAAGGTACCACCAACCTGCTGTGGGCCCTGGCAAAAATAGTTGGTAACGGGCTGGAGCTTGAGAAAACACCGAAGCTCAGAGAGGTCGTAGCTGCGCTGTTGCCCCTGGTGAAAATCAAAGCCGAATCAAAAGAGGGGAAAGAACACTTTATTCCTCTGCATATCGCCAACCAGCTGTGGGCATTGGCAAAATTGGTAGATAACGGGCTGGAGCTGGAGAAGACACCGAAGCTCAAAGAAGTTGTGGCCGCGCTGTTACTCCATGTGAAAACGAAAGCCGAATCAAAAGAAGAGAAAGACTACTTCAAGCCACAGGAAGTCACCAACCTGCTGTGGGCTCTGGCGAAACTGGTCGAAAACGGGTTGGATCTGGAGAAGACAGCGCAGCTAAAAGAGGCCGTAGCCGCGCTGTTGCACCATGTGAAAATTAAAGCTGAATCAAAAGAAGAGAAAGACCACTTTAATCCTCAGCATATCGCCAACCTGCTGTGGGCGGTGGCGAAATTGGTAGACAATGGTCTGAAGAAGACACGGACGTTCAGAGAGGCCGTGGCCGCGCTGCTGGCCAATGTGAAAACCAAAGCCAAATCAAAAGAAGAGAAAGACCACTTTATTCCTCAGCATATCACCAACCTGCTGTGGGCCGTGGCAAAATTAGTGGACAACGGGCTGGGGCTGGAGAAAACACCCAAGCTCAAAGAGGTCGTGGCCGCGTTGTTACCCCATGTGAAAACCAAAGCCGAATCAAAAGAAGAGAAAGACCACTTTATTGTTCAGCATATCGCCAACCAGCTGTGGGCGGTGGCGAAATTGGTAGACAACGGGCTGGAGAAGACAGCGCAGCTAAAAGAGGTCGTCGCCGCGCTGCTACCCCATGTGAAAACCAAAGCCGAATCAAAAGCAGATCAAGACCACTTTATTCCTCAGCATATCGCTAACCTGCTGTGGGCCGTGGCAAAACTGTTGGACAACGGGCTGGAGAAGACAGCACAGCTGAAAGAGGCCGTGGCCGCGCTGTTACCCCATGTGAAAACCAAAGCCGAATCAAAAGAAGAGAAAGACCACTTGAAGCCACAGGCAGTCACCATCCTGCTGTGGGCCGTGGCAAAACTGGTGGAGAACGGGCTGGAGCTGGAGAAGACAGCGAAGCTCAAAGAGGCCCTGGCCGCGCTGTTGTGCCATGTGAAAGCCAAAGCCGAATCAAAAGAAGAGAAAGACCACTTTATTCCTCAGCATATCGCCAACCTGCTGTGGGCCTTGGCAAAACTGGTGGAGAACGGGCTGGAGCTGGAGAAGACAG
>NZ_JBLYNS010000328.1:0-2158 GCF_049310205.1 Endozoicomonas sp. ALC013
GGTTGCGGTAAAATTTTGCAGCAACCGCATCAGCTGGCTTTGTTCTGTTCGATTTAACGGTCTTTGAACAGCTAACGTGTATTTTTTAATTGAACTGGCATAGTGCCCGTGATTTCTCCCATCATAGCGATGACCGAAACGATTCGATTTACTCACCAGATCATCCATTATTTCCTGTTTGATGAGGGCATTAAAATCTTGAGCAGAGTTGACTGAACGGTGTATTAAATATTGAGAAGGGCGTGTGCCAGAAGAACGGTGAAATTCATTACATCCCGGAGTAGAGCGGGGGTAACTATTCCGCTGTCTGACCGTGGCATATCTGTATCTCCCACGCCTTGAAGAAGGGGCATGGCCATTCGGTTGGTTGTAACCGTTATCTGATCTTGTGTATTGACCACTGATACCAGCAGAACTTCTATCCATAATTATCTTTCATTAATTCATGAAAATATGAAAAGCAGACTGCTGTTCTGCTCAGAAGTTCATTTTGCAGAAAAGTTTACTTGAGTCATGGTGGGAGGAAGGCGATTACTGGCTGTTTGTTTTCTTTTTCCTTGCTGGGCTGGTTTGCTCTTGTAAATGTTCTTCGGCAGTTACATATGCAGCACTGCCCACCCTCTTTTAAGTGAAACAGAGTCATGACCCTGTGGCAGGATGCCTACCCTGATCTTTATTTGATCAATATATAGCTTCATTAAATCTTTCTTCAAAAGCTGGTTAGCCGGGATTTCAATGACCTCAAATCCTGCTTTTTGCAGCAGTTCGATTTTAAGCAGAGTCGAGCCTTTTCTGGTATTGAAATCACCACCCACGTAATGAGACGGTCCCTGAATTTCAATCACTATGTTGTGATCTGGCAGAAGCAGGTCAACCGGAGGTAATGAGTTCAGACTCTTTTCTTCTTCGATCTTCAGAGATGGAATAGATGATTGGAGTTGATCGCGAAAGTCGGCTTGGGTTTTTGAAATGTTTGTCTGGTAATGGCGAACGAACGGACAGGCTCTGCCAAGCCAGCTTGCAGCCATGATCATGATGGATTGATCCTCTTCATTATCTGGCGATGTATTTTCCAGGCGAGTGAACAGGTCATCCATGTGCTTTTCAAGCACGTTATTTCGATGGGCATTGGAGTCTAGAGCCAACCTGGCACAGCATACCATTACGGCCCAGAGAGACATCGATATATCATGATGAGATAACTGAGGGTTCTCACTGATTCTATAGACAAGCGATTCGAACGTAGAGGTAACCACGTTCAGCTCAACGAGTTCACCCAGTTTCGCCATGCTCCAAAGCAGGTTAGCGATTTCCTGTGGTTTAAAGTTAGCTTTTTGTGCGTTCACGAGAGGCAATAGCGCGACCACAGCCTCGTTGAGCACTGGTGTCCGCTGCTGCGCGTTGTCCACCAGTTTCGCCACGGCCCATAGCAGGTTGGTGATTGCCTGTGGTGTAAAGTTAGCTTTCTGTGCGTTCACGTGGGGCAACAGCGCGGCCGCGGCCTCCATGAGCCCTGGTATCTTCTCCTGCCCGTTGTCCACCAGTTTCGCCATGGCCCACAGCAGGTTGGCAATGCCCTGGGCATTAAGTTGGTTTTTCTGTGCGTTCACAAGGGGCAACAGGGCAGCCACGGCCTCGTTGAGCCCTGGTGTCTGCTCCAGCCCGCTGTCCACCAGTTTCGCCATGGCCCACAGCAGGTTGGCGATGTGTTGAGGAATAAATTGGTCTTTCTGTGCGTTCACGTGGGGTAGCAGCGCGGCCAAGGCCTCGTTGAGCTCTGGTGTCTGCTCATGCCCGTTGTCCACCAGTTTTGCCATGCCCCACAGCAGGCTGACGATACCCTGTGGTTTAAAGTCAGCTTTTTGTGCGTTCACGGGGGGCAATAGTGCGGCCACGGCCTCGTAGAGCTCTGGTGTCTGCTCCTGTCCGTTGTCCACCAGTTTCGCCATGGCCCACAGCAGGTTGGCAATGCCCTGGGCATTAAGTTGGTTTTTCTGTGCTTGCACGAGGGGCAACAGGGCGGCCACGGCCTCTTTGAGCTCTGCTTTACGCAGCTGCCCGTTGTCCAGCAGTTTCGCCACGGCCCACACCAGGTTGGTGACTTCCTGTGGTTTAAAGTGAGTTTTCTGTGCGTTCACGTGGGGCAACAGCGCGGCCA
>NZ_JBLYNS010000329.1:0-2154 GCF_049310205.1 Endozoicomonas sp. ALC013
ATATCAAACACTCGTGCATTAAAAACTTGAGAGTCGAGTAACAGTTGTTGTATTACCATTCCCCGGAATCTGGATGCCTCCACCACCACCAGCATCAGGCATGTCTATCCCAGTAGTACTTGCCTGATGCAAATTGTTGATTTCATCGTCCGTTAACGCTCTACTCCAAACAGCCACACAGCCTAATGCTATATCGTTGGCTGGTGTCGAATAACCGTTTTCAGATGTCTGCCCTTTTTGTGAGAAAAGCTTAAAAGTCTGGTTTGGGTTAAGAAGATAATCGTCAGCAGTGATAGTTTTAATTAATACATTATTTAAAAATACTTCTAAATAATTTTTGTCACCTGAATAAGAGTATCGCTTCCTGACAAGAAGAGAGTTCCAGCCTTGAATTAGTGGATACTGACTTAGGTAGTAATTA
Source organism: Endozoicomonas sp. ALC013 (assembly GCF_049310205.1). Lineage (NCBI taxonomy): Bacteria > Pseudomonadati > Pseudomonadota > Gammaproteobacteria > Oceanospirillales > Endozoicomonadaceae > Endozoicomonas > Endozoicomonas sp. ALC013. Next base: position 422 of record NZ_JBLYNS010000329.1, read on the forward strand.
GTCCCTCTATACCTTGCCCTTATATATTCGTCATTGACTGTATATATACACCAAGAAGGAGCAGCGCTACCTCTTCGCAGCCCAAAAATAAACTGATCACCGGACGTGTTAGTTGGTGGCTTAAACCATCCGTAAACTGTGAACTCGTAAAGTAAGCCCGGATTTTTACCATAAAGACCAGTATTGGCACCAATTACTGCCGTTGATTGTAAGTAATGATCCAAACCAAAAACCGGATTCCCACTTGAGAAACGGGCTAATTCAGGATTATAAGTATTAGTTGTATGTAAATGATGCCCATTGCCTGAAAAATCTTCCTCAAACATACCAAAGTCTAAATCTAATACACTTTGCTCAGGAGGCTCAAAAGTATACAGGCTCGTGGGATGAGTATGATCCAAGACATATTGCTTAAAGTTTTTCACTGCCATCAGTCAGCATCCCCCCGAATCTGTAGCGTGAAATCGTCGTTTGTTTCCGTACCCTGACCTGAAAGCACCGTCCGACAAATCCAAACTGGCGCAAGGCACCCATCGGTATTGAAACGGATAGCGTTGCCTGTTGACCAGCCACTGCCCCAACCATCGGCTTTCATCGTGAAATAAGGCACTCCTGTTTCCGGGTTAATGGGTGCGGTATCGGTTGCTGTGCTGCCGGTGGCTATTATCCCCAGCTTTTCCTCAACAATCTGGAAAGCTGTGCTGCTGGTAAATATGACTGCCCACTTTCCATAAATAGCCCCCTTGTTGGTCGCTTCCACCGGGTAGTTGATGGTGTTGTATTGGGCAGTTGTCTGGTCTCTAACCCGGTCATCCGTCCAGTTTGGATCGCCGCTATCCCATACCTTCTGGCTGAAAAAGTTTTTCACTCTCGCCTGAAGATCGCCATAGACCACCGCACTGCTGACCGAGGTTTCGCCTGCGGGCAAATCCCAAGGCACCGGGGAGATAATGGACAGGTCGCCATTGATCTGCACATCGCTCAATACGCTCATGTGCTCCACCCGATCCTTGATGCTATAGGGTGCCGATAGCTGGCTACTGTCAGCATCAATCAGGCTCAACGGATCGGCAAAGGTAACAGTTCCTGTCTCCCGGTCACTGGTATACTGGTCAGGAGACAAATAGTTACCATTGGCATCAATAATGGTAATTTCTGCCTGATGATCACGAGCCAGGTTAATCACCTGACCTGCCGTTGGAGTACCGATATCGGTGGTTGCCGTATGACTTATAACCACAATATCCCCGGCTCGATAGATGGGAACCTTGCCATCGGGAGGCAGACGTACCGGGTCAAGGCCGATCAGTTCAGCATCAAGCGGCAGGCTGGTTTCCACCACGCAGTTGTAACGGACGCTTTGCGGGATGACGTAAATCGGATCAGTACCATCGGTAAACTCAATCTCGCACCAGCCAGTAGTCACGTCGATGTTTCCTGCCACCTCTGAAGTTTTGAAATCACCATTAAAGTCAGCTGTCGCAGTAATCACATCCCCGGTATCCACCCGCACTGCCGTTAGCTGCAAGCTGCCCTGTCGAACAGGAGCACCGGGAGTACGGAAGGCCACCGCATTTATGCCAAAGCCAACCCCGATGGTGGCCGCTGCCTGAATGGTGGCCGTATTGACGGTGCCGGATGGGTAGCTGGCCAGTGTCGCCAGCCCGCCGCTGTAATCGACCCTGCCAACCTGAACACCGGCATTGGTTTCTGTGCTCAGGTTTTTATAGAGA
>NZ_JBLYNS010000330.1:0-2149 GCF_049310205.1 Endozoicomonas sp. ALC013
GCACGAAGACTGCCTTTGCCTGGTCAGGGAGAGGAAGTAATGGACCTCCGCCAGGCCGCATGACCGCAGACGATCGCCCGTTGTCGGCGATGCTTGCCAGAAATTATTGATATCGCTGATTGATAAATAGCTGGCGATTTTGGCGAGCACTTCCTCGGGAACGCGAACCCACCGGTGATCAAAGCGAGCCATGTCACGGACTACTTCAGGCTTGATTTCATTGCCTGCTGTATCGACATCGGTACTGGTCTTTAACCCTGCTGCAGGTTGCATAATGTTAACCCCCCAAGGTGATTCAGGCTGTTCAAGAAACATAGCAACAATCGCAACATCCCGGGATTAAATATCGACAGAGCCACTACGGAGAAGCTGCATTTGTGGGCATCAACTTCTGCCCGGAATCATGAGCGTTTAATGGAGGGTTATTATTGTTGCCATTGCCCGGGAACTGGTTAGGTTTATCTGGGATGTTGTACGACAAGAGATGCCTAAGGTGGCTTGAGCGAATTTACCGGGTATTCAGGATAAAAGCGGTTAATCAGGAGGTTGTTCAGACACGTTGATTTCATTTGGTTAACTACTTATACCGCACCAGCCAACGGGATAATCCCTAACAGGCATTCTCCGGCTGATGATCCCTGATCTGCCAGAAGGAAACAAACTTTGGCACTAAAAGATCACCGGCAGGGAGCAAACTGGTGACCAGAAGTGTGCGGCTGCACGGGCTGAAGCAAAATTTCCAAATACTGTTTTCTGTTTGCAAACGGCTCCTTTCAAGCCAACTCCCGTCTGCCGTCAACCCGAACAGAATCAGGCTGTGCGAATCCGTTTCAGGAACCACAGCCAGCAGGTAGCCTTCTTGATTGAAACCTACTTGTTCAACGGAAAATTCGATGCGTTGCCTGACCCACTCACCGGCGGGTTTAGCGCAAAGTTCACCAACAGGTTTACGTTGATAGATATCCGTATGGCCTGCTGGATCGTTACACACAATGGTTTCACCGTTGGGACTGACTTTTGTCAGGGACTTAGCCGGGAATGTTTGTGCCCGACCCCACATGCCGGACGCCGCCTTGCGCCAGATTGTTACGCACCGCAACCTCTTTCTGATGAATTCACAGGGGTCCGCAGAAAAATGAATCGTACCACGACCGCATTGGTACTTCTCCTGAACAGCGGGCAGCCATTGGTCGTCAGTATTTAATTCCCAGATATCCAAACTAACTTGAGTGGTGATGATCAGAAACCGACCATCGGGGCTGAAATTGGGTTTAAGATGGTAGTAATATCTTGGTGGGTTGCAGGTTTTAATCATTCTCTTTTTTTCACACCATTGCCCTTCAGGACCGAGGGCAAAAATGGCGACAAAGAAATAATCTCGCCTGACAGCATCCGCATCAAAATCACCGCTAATCCATGTAGCAAAATGGCGGTTATCCGGGCTGAATACCACTTCCAGATTAAGCTCATATTCGCTCATTTTATCGTCATTGGGTGTGAGTTCCAGGTCATCAGCACGATCTTCAACAATAATATCAGCCGTTCGTGACCAGGATTCATCGTCTGCCTGGCCCATTACCGTAATGCGTGATCTATGATAAAGCAAAAGATTTTTGCTGTCGGCACTGAACAGCAAAGTATGATTGTAATTTGTACTAATGTTGCCTTTATTGACCCACTGGCCATCAGTCCCCCGACCAAGAATAGCGCCAGCTTGCTCCAGGTTAATACAGACCAGTGACCTGGCATCAGGTGACAGGTATATCTTACTAATATGCTTGTCATTATGTTGAGGAAAAACGTCACCCGTTGTCAGTTGCTGTTGCTCAACCCACTCACCATTCCTGCATTCATAAACAGACAGTAAATGCTCTTTGCCACTGTAGTTGCGGGAAAAAAGTTTCGCCCTCCCACTGCTTACCGATTGCGGGACAAATAAAATATGGTCGGCATGCTGATGACGAAAACAGGCAGAATAATCGTGTTTGATTTCAGCTTTACTGACCCAGTGACCATGATTCAGAGCCAGAATATCACTGTAATTCTCCGACTTCCTCTCGATGAGGATGGGAATATGATCACACAGATGACGGGTAGAGCGATTAAGATTTCTGCTGCCACTGGGTATAAGGGTCAGTGCAGTCCCATC
>NZ_JBLYNS010000331.1:0-2147 GCF_049310205.1 Endozoicomonas sp. ALC013
CACCACGGCTTAATCAGGAATCTGCAGCACCTGCCCCACACGAATAGTATTGGCACTGGATAGCCGGTTAGCACGCCTCAGGTCATTCATGCTGATTTCAAACCGATTGGCAATCTCTGACAGCGTATCCCCGGGTTTAATCACATACCGTGATGGCCGGGTGTTAAGGGTGCCCTCCTGTTTCCACTTGGCAACCAGTGTGTCCGGTGGTGGCTTTTTGTAGAACCAGCTTTTCGTACCATTGAAAATGGCTTTCGCCATCGCCTTCTGGTGACTGCGGCTCTTTAGTTTTCTGGCCTCTTCAGGATTGGTGATAAACCCGGTCTCTATCAGGATGGATGGAATATCCGGAGACTTCAGCACCACAAAGCCGGCCTGTTCCACCTGTTTTTTATGCAGCTGGTTAATCCCACCCATATTCGCCAGAACTTTATTGCCCACTTCCAGGCTGGAGGACAGGGTTGAGGTCATGGACAGGTCCAGCAGAACCCCGGCCAGAACATCATCCTTATCCCCCAGGGATATACCGCCTTCTCCGCCAATCTGGTCTGATGCGTTCTCTTTCTGGGCCAGCCAGCGAGCCGTTTCCGATGTGGCACCTCGGCGTGAAAGGGCATAAACCGACGCCCCTTTGGCACGACGATCCTTAAAGCCATCCGCATGGATGGAGATGAACAGATCGGCCTTGTTGTCCCGGGCAATCTGGGTACGACGGCGGAGGTCTATATAATAATCACCCGTGCGCACCAGCACCGGCCGAAACCCGTTCTCTTTAGACAGCAGGGTGGCCAGCTCTTTGGCTATCGCCAGGGTTACCTGTTTCTCATAACCACCGCCGTAGGCAATGGCCCCGGGGTCTTCACCGCCGTGGCCAGCATCTATCGCCACGATAATATCCCGATGACCCGCGGGCTTCTGCCGGACCACAGGCTGTGGTTTTCTGCTCTTATCATCAAACAGATCAACCACCAGGCGGTGGCCATAGGTCGCATTGGGTTTCAGCAGAAAACTTTCGCTGGACACCTTTGCACTGAGATCCAGAACGATACGCAGGTCATTTTTATTACGGGCACCATGGCGGATCTTTTGAATCGGCGTATCTTTCAGCTGCAGGCCACTGAATGAGCCACTGAGCCGGGCACCGTCAACATCAATAACCAGTCGGCTGGGGTTGCTCAGGTGGAATTTATGGTGTTCAACCGCATCGGAAACATCGAACACCAGTCGTGTTTTATCCGGCGACCGCCAGAGTCTGACATTTTTAATCAGCTTATAGACCGCTTCAGCTACCTGAACCTTCAGGGCTGCAAGCCCCACGGCCAGAATACCCAGCTGCCTGACAAAACGACGCCTGCCACCGGAAAATACCGGTTCAACCTCAGTGCCAGAGGTGGCTCTTTTTCGGGTAGGTGTCGCTGTGCGTTGTCTTCTCGAAAGCCTGGCCAGAACCCGGCGAACAATCCCTGTTCTCTGACTCATCCGCCCCCCTGAAGTGCTCTTATGGTTTCCAGCGCACGCTTCCCTTTTTCAGTCACTGCGACAATCCTTGCTTTCCTGCCGGGCAGCTCACTCTGGTCAAACGAGTGATAGGCAAAGGTAATGTCCAGATCAGCCTCTGGCAGCTCCCCCTGTCCGCGGGTTGGCCACTCAACCAGGCACAGCGCCGCTTCGCTGAAATAATCCCGACCACCAATAAATTCCAACTCCTCAGGGTCGGCAAGGCGATAAAGATCAAAGTGGTAAACCTTATGGTTATTGACCTCGTAAGGCTCCACCAGTGTATAGGTCGGGCTTTTTACCGCGCCCTGATGGCCAAGATGCCGAAGGACACCCCGGCAGAACGTGGTTTTACCCGCGCCAAGATCACCATGCAGAAAAACAATGCCCCGGTCCCCCAGGGCTTCTGCCAGATGCCCCCCCAGCGCCACCATGGCATCTTCATTTTTTATCAGCAGTTCGTATCTGCCTTGCATAAGCCTTTCCATCACAGCCAGTTGCCTGACCCTTAATGACCAATAATAAAATTCAATCGTTGTCGAATAACCGGAATCAACTCCGTTGCCCTTAAGCCGGTTTCACCCTGACCGGCAACCACCTCATCGGCAGCAGATGCATGCAGCCAGGCCGCCATTTGGGCCGCCCTGAAA
>NZ_JBLYNS010000332.1:0-2140 GCF_049310205.1 Endozoicomonas sp. ALC013
ATACTTGTTGATATTGAACAATGTCACTATCAGTGACACTGATTTTGTTGGAAAGTATATGGGCTTATCCATTCAGCAAAGTGCCGGAGGGGGATTCTGGGATGGTTATGGCGCATTCAGAATGAAAGTGCTGGCCAATGACGGGTCAACGACTCCAGTGGCCAAAGAGTATCTTGGCCTGCGACTAATGGACGACACCTTTGACTCAATAAATATCTCTGGTCAGATCAACATCACACCAGGAGGTAATGGACTGGGCGCGATCACCGGTCATCTGCAAACCGGTAATGGCATCCCTTATTTGTACGCCACGATGTCAGCGGAATGGGGTGGAACCATGCACGGAATAAAACTGTTTGCCAGTGTGGCTGACAAGCTGTCCGGTTCGGTTTCCCTGTATGGCTTGAAAAAGTAAACGCCCATGAAACTGGACATCACTTCCTTCACCGGCGAAGTCCCCTGGCTGGACAGCCATCTGCTCGAAGACACCCAGGCAGAGGCCGCCATTGACTGCCGGTTGACCAATGGCAGCCTGCGAGCCTACTACGCTTCTGCTGATGAACAGGCCCTGAACGCCACGCCGCAGTCCATCTACCTCTATCGCAACGAAGGCAGCCGGTACTGGTTTGACTGGACCACGGACGTGGACGTGATCCGTTCCCCGGTGGCCGACGATCCTAATAACCGGGTTTACTACACCGGCACGGTGAAAGGTCCCCGCTACACCGATAACGGGCTGGCCCTGAGTGGTGGCAGTGACTACCCGGTCAATGACCATCAGCTTGGACTGCCGGAACCGGACGTGGCTCCCGTGGTGACGCTCAGTGGTACACCGCTGGACGATGCTGAAGAAGTGGATGCCGAAACCCGTTTCTACAGTTATACCTGGGTGGACGAAAACGGACGGGAAGGTCCACCATCGCTGCCCTCCGGTGAGATTGTGGTGAAGCCCGGTGAAACGGTGGACATTACCTTGGGTGCCGGTCCCGGTGCCGTGGACCTGAATATCACCCATTACCGGATTTACACCAGCACCCAGATCGGCGTGTATCAGCTTTGCACCCAGATCAACAATGCTGGAACGGTGGCCACCGATACCCCCGTAGGTGTCACCACTGTGGTGGATCAAACGCCGTTGGACCAACGGGGCGGCATCCTGAAAACCATCGGCTGGATAGCGCCACCCAACAACCTGCAAGGCATGGTGGTGCTGCCCGGTGGCGTGGCGGCGGGATTCTCCGGCAAGGAGCTGATGTTCAGCGAGCCTTACCATCTGTATGCCTGGCCAGCAGCCTACCGGCTGGCGGTGGAGTATGACATTCAGTCGCTAGCAGTGGCCGCCAACAGTGTGATCATTGCCACGGATGGTTATCCCTATGTGGCCTTTGGCACCGAACCCAGTGCCATGACCCTGGAACGGCTCGATACGGCACACGCCTGCATCAGCAAGCGTAGCATGGTGGATATGGGGGATATGGCCCTGTATGCCTCACCCGATGGTCTGGTGCGGATCGCTGGCGGCCGTGCAGAGTTGATGACCCGCAATATCATCAACCCGGAAGACTGGCGGCAACGGTTCAAGCCACAGACCATCCATGCCTGCTTCCATGATGGCCGGTACTTTGGTTTTTATGGTGATTCGGCGGACTCTCCAGACGAAAAGGGCGGCTTTATCTTCAGCCCGGACAGCGGCACCTTTACCGAGCTCGGCACATACGCTGATGCTTGTTACCGAGATCTTCAGGACGACAGCCTGTATCTGGCCATTGGCAATACCATCAAAGCGTGGGACAAAGGCGCTGCGCTGATGCCCTATCGGTGGCGCAGCAAGGTGTTTCAGGGAAAGCCTGCCCTGTTCAGTTCGGCAAGGATCATGGCCGACAGTTATACCGATCTGGTGTTTCGGGTGTTTCGGGATGAACAGCAAATTCTGGAACTGCCGGTCACGTCTGACCGGGGCTTCCGGTTACCCGCAGGCCGGGGCAGTCGCTGGCAGTTTGAGTTGGCAGGGACCGATACCGTGACCGCCGTGATTGTGGCCAGCTCAATGGCTGAACTCTAAGGACAGACTTCCTCTATGGCTAAATTCCCTGCGTTGCCAGCAACAGTAGACCGTTACGTGCGTGAGTTTCTTAACCGC
>NZ_JBLYNS010000333.1:0-2131 GCF_049310205.1 Endozoicomonas sp. ALC013
ACAGACACCAGGGCTCAACGGGGCCGTAGCTGTGCTGTTGCCCCTCGTGAACGCACAGAAAGCTCACTTTAAACCACAGGAAATCGCCAACCTGCTGTGGGCCATGGCGAAACTGGTGGACAACGGGCACGAGCAGACACCAGGGCTCAACGGGGCCGTGGCCGTGCTGTTGCCCCTCGTGAACGCACAGAAAGCTCACTTTAAACCACAGGAAATCGCCAACCTGCTGTGGGCCATGGCGAAACTGGTGAACAACGGGCAGGAACAGACACCAGAGTTCAACGAGTCCGTGGCCGCACTGTTGCTCCTCGTGAACGCACAGAAAACCAACTTTAAACCACAGGAAATTGCCAATCTGCTGTGGGCCATGGCGAAACTGGTGGATAACAGGCATGAATTGACACCAGGGCTCAAAGAGGCTGTAGCCACACTGTTGCCCCACGTGAAAGCACAGAAAGACCAATTTAATACCCAGGGCATTGCCAACCTGCTGTGGGCCATGGCAAAACTGGTGGACAACGGACAGGAACAGACAATAGAACTCAACGAGACCGTGGCTACGCTGTTACCCCACGTAAATGGACAGAAAGCTAACTTTAAACCACAGGGTATTGTCAACCTGCTGTGGGCCATGGCGAAACTGGTGAGCAGTGGGCTGGAGCGGGCACCAGAGCTCAACGAGGCCGTGGCCGCTCTGTTGCCCCATGTGAACGCACAGAAGGACCAATTTGATGCCCAGGGTATCGCCAACCTGCTGTGGGCCATGGCGAAACTGGTGGACAACGGGCACCAGCAGACACCAGAACTCAACGAGACCGTGGCCGCGCTGTTGTCCCAAGTGAACGCACAGAAAGCTCACTTTGAATCACAGGGTATCGCCAATCTGCTGTGGGCCATGGCGAAACTGGTGGACAACGGGCAAAAGCGGATACCGGGTCTCAAAGAGGCCGTGGCCGCGTTGTTGCACCACGTGAACGCACAGAAAGCTCACTTTACACCACAGGGTATCGCCAATCTGCTGTGGGCCATAGCGAAACTGGTGGACAACGGGCAGAAGTGGTCACCAGGGCTCAATGATGCCGTGGCCGCGCTGTTGCCCCACGTGAACGCAAACAAAGAGCAATTTATTCCTCAGCATATCACCAACCTGCTGTGGGCCATAGCGAAACTGGTGGACAACGGGCAGGAGCGGACACCGCAGGTCAAAGAGGCCGTGGCCGTGCTGTTGCCACAAGTGAACCCAGAGAAAGCTAACTTTAAACCACAGGAAATCGCCAACCTGCTGTGGGCCATGGCGAAACTGCGGGACAACGGGCAGGAGCGGACACCGCAGCTCAAAGAGGCCGTGGCCGTGCTGTTGCCACAAGTCAACCCAGAGAAAGCTAACTTTAACCCACAGGAAATCGCCAACCTGCTGTGGGCCATGGCGAAACTGGTGGACAAAGGGCAGGAGCAGACACCAGAACTTAAAGAGGCCATGGCCGTGCTGTTGCCCCTCGTGAACGCACAAAAAAACCAATTTATTCCTCAGGCTATCGTCAACCTACTGTGGGCCATGGCAAAACAGGTAGACAGCGGGCAGGAGCGAACACCAGGGTTCAACGAGGCTGTGGCCGCACTGTTGCCCCTCGTGAACGCACAGAAAGACCAATTTAATGCCCAAGGCATCGCCAACCTGCTGTGGACCATCGCGAAACTGGGTGAGTTCGTTGAGCTGAACCTGGTGACCTCTATGTTCGAATCGCTTGTTTACCGAATCAGTGAAAACCCTCAGCTCTCACAGCAAGACCTATTGATTTCTCTGTGGGGAGTGATGGTTTGCTGTGCCAGATTGTCTCTGGACTCCAATAACAGTAACTGGCTTGAAAAGCACATGGATGACCTGTTTACTCGCCTGAAAAATACATTCCCGGACAACGAAGAGGATCAACGCATCATTGCCATGGCCGCAATTTGGCTCGGGAGAGCGTGCCCGTTCGTCCCCCATTACCAGACTACCATGTCAAAACGTCAATCCGAGGTTCGCGATCAACTCCAATCATACTTTCCCTCTTTGCAGATTGAAGAAGAAAAGAGTCTGAACTCATTGCCTCCGGTTGACCTGCTTCTGCCAGATCACAACATGGTGATT
>NZ_JBLYNS010000334.1:0-2097 GCF_049310205.1 Endozoicomonas sp. ALC013
GGGTTTGTCCAGGCATTGGGGTTTGTGGTGCCGTTGTATCAGCAGACCATCTGGCTGAGGATTCCAATTCAATATTGGTAGTATTAGCTACAGGAACGATGGGTGAAGGCGTTGTTGTTTCTACAAGGGTTGTAGTTCCTGCAGATTTTTTTTCAAGATTGCATATCCCCGGCCGCTCATCTGATTCATCTTCATCTTCATCCTTACAATCGATGTGTCCATCACATTTCCAAGCAGCGGAAATACATTTGCCGTTGTCACAGATAAAGCGTTCTAATTCCTCACATTTGGCTTGTGTACATAACTCCGATTTCTCATCTGATGCATCTATGCAATCAATAGACCCATCACATCGTGGATCATCGGTTTTAAAGTCATAGTGAACGTTGGCACATTGGCCGTTGTCGCAGAGGAAAGGACGTTTCAGCTCGATGCATTTGTCTTGCGTGCAGGAACCCTCATCCGAATTATCACCGCAATCATCCCACTTATCGCATTGCAACTTGGCTTCAATACATTTACCGTTGTCGCAGTGGAAAGAACGTTCTAACCTGCTACATATGTCCTGGGTACAATTCTCATCAGTGCCATCGTCACACTCGTTACTCCCATCACATAGCATTTTGCGTTCAATGTTGATACATTGGCCGTTGTTGCAGCGAAAAGGGCGTTCCAGCACCAGGCATTTGACCGGTGTGCAGAACTCCGGCTTCTCATCAGAGCCATCAGGACAATCTTCATTCCCATCACATAGATTAGCGGTGCCGATGTTGATACATTGGCCGTTATCACAGGGGAAAGGACGTTCCAGCTCAATACATTTGTCCTTTGTGCAAAACTCCGGATTCTCATCAGAACCATCGCGACAATCAATACTCCCATCACATTGCCTGTCGGTGTTAATGTTGATACATTGGCCATTGCCGCAGCGGTGAGGGCGCCACAGTTCGATACATTTGTCCTTTGTACATAATTCCGGCTTCTCATCAGAGCCATCGCGGCAATCGTTTCTCCCATCACACTGATTAGCGATATCAAGGTTGATGCATTGTCCGTTGTCGCAGCGGAAAGGACGTTCTAGCTCGGTACATTTGGCCTGAGTGCACAACTCCGGCTTCTCATCAGAACCATCACTACAATTTCCTTCCGACCGATCAGTATTCCCATCACATTGACGATGGCTTTCAATACATTGGCCGTTGTTGCAGCGAAAAGGTCGACCCAGCTCGGTACATTTTTTCTGTGTGCATTCCCACTCATCCGAGCCATCACGGCAATTACCTAACCCAATTACATTACTCCCATCACATTGACGATTTCTTTCAATACATTGGCCGTTGTTGCAGCGAAAAGGTCGACCTAACTTGATACATTTTTCTGGTGTGCACCCCTGCTCATCCAAGCCATCTCTACAATTTTCAACCCCATTACATCGCTCAAAGTCAAGCTTGCATTTGTCTTTATCGCAGCGGAATTGACCGGACCGACATGCCACCGACGGCTGTAACTGATTATTTATCACCGCCAGCGTAAACAGCAGTGTCGGTTTAAGCCCTGGCATCATTGCACCGATATACGGTGAACTCACTATCTGGTTGAAAGCAAAACCCGCTGCAACGCGCCCCAGTCTCTTTCCGACCTGCAAGGCACAATCGGCCAGCGGTCTTATTCCATAGCCAACAATCGGTTTGGGCTCCGGCTTTTGCGCCTGGTCATTACGACATTGGGTGCGTGCCTGGCAGAAAGTTATACCGCCACCCTTGTCAGGCTCCTGTTGGCAGGAAGCCATTATCTGTGAGCTGATACTTTTTGAGAGGGAAGACGTAATTTGCATTTATTCGAATCCAATTAAATTGATGGTTTCTTCAGCCGCACGGACCTATCACAAAATGTCCTGCTACTGAGAGGCTGTCTGAGCAAAAATCAGGGGGGCAGATCTTTAATCTTGCATGCACAAAGAAAGACCTGACCCATAAGTTGAAGTTGTATAAGTTGAAGTTGTAAGTTGAAGTTGAAGTTGAAGTTGAAGTTGCTAATAATTGACACATAATTTCCACACAAACCGAATCAAACTATTTACTGTGACTATTAATAAAA
>NZ_JBLYNS010000335.1:0-2072 GCF_049310205.1 Endozoicomonas sp. ALC013
CAGCATCTTTGAGCCCTGGTGTCCGCTCCAGCCCGTTGTCCACCAGTTTCGCCATGGCCCATAGCAGGTTGGCGATACCCTGGGCATTAAATTGGTCTTTATGTGCGTTCACGCGGGGCAACAGCGCAGCCACGGCCTCTTTGAACCTTGGTGTATGCTCCTGCCCGTTGTCTACCATTTTCGCCATGGCCCACAGCAGGTTGGTGATAGCCTGAGGAATAAATCGGTCTTTCTGTACGTTCACATAGGGCAACAGAGCGAACATGGCCTCTTTGAGATCTGGTGTCTGCTCTTGGCCGTTGTCCACCAGCTTCGCCATGGCCCACACCAGGTTGGTGACTTCCTGTGGTTTAAAGTGAGCTTTTTGTGCGTTCACGTGGTGTAACAAAGCGACCAGGGCCTCGTTGAACTCTGGTGTCCGTTCCTGCCCGTTGTCCACCAGTTTTGCCATTGCCCACAGCAGGTTGGCGACACCCTGGGCATCAATATCCCTGGCTGGAGGTTTTTGGTTGCAGTTAAATATTATTGCATCAAATAGGGTTGACAATAAGCTAGCCTGCGTAAGTTTAACTCGCTCATCCATGGGTTTATGAAGACTAAAAACGCCCGCTGAAGTCAATGAATGAAGTGTTGTCGTCAGGCTTCGCCAATTCCAGCTCCGTGTTGCTGCGAAATTTTGCAGCAAACGCATCAGCTGGCTTTGTTCCGCTCGATTTAATGGTCTTTTAGCAGATGACGTGTATTTTTTAACTGAACTGGCATATAGACCGTGATCTCTCCCATCATAGCGATGACCGAAACGATCCGATTTCCTCACCAGACCAGCCATTATTTCTGGTTTGATGAGGGCATTAAAATCATGAGCAGAGTTTACTGAACGGTGTATTAAATATTGAGAAGGGCGTGTGCCAGAAGAATGGTGAAATTCGTTACATCCCGGGGTAGAGTGGGGGTGACTATCCCGCTGTCTGACTGTGGCATGTCTATATCGACCACACCTTGAAGAAGGGGCATGACCATTCGGTTGGTTGTAATCATTATCTGATCTTGTGTATCTACCACTGATACCAGCAGAACTTCTATCCATAATTATATTTCATTAATTCATGAAAACATAAAAGCAGACTGCTGTTCTGCCCAGAAGTTCATTTTGCGGAAAAGTTTACTTGAGTCATGATGGGAGGCAGGCGATTACTGACTGTTTGTTTTCTTCTTCTCTTCTTCTTTGCTGGGTTGGTTTGCTCTTCTAAGTGTTCTTCACAAGTCACGTATGCAGCATCTGCCCACCCTCTATTAAATGATACAGAGCCATGCTCCTGTGGGGGGATGCCTATCCTGGTCTTTATTTGATCAATATAGGGTTTCATTAAGTCCTGATTCCAAAGCATGTTGACCGGGATTTCAATGACCTCAAATCCTGATTTTTTCAGCAGTGCGATTTTCAGCAGAGTCGAACCATTCCTGGTTTTGAAATCACCATTCACGTAATGAAATGGTCCCTGAATTTCAATCACCATGTTGTGATCTGGCAGCAGCAGGTCAACCGGAGGTAATGCGTTCAGGCTCTTTTCTTCTTCAATCCTCAACGATGGAATGCATGATTGGAGTTGATAGCGGAAGTTGGCCTGGGTTTTTGAAATGGCTTTCTGGTAATGGTGGACGACCGGACACGCTCTGCCAAGCCAACTTGCGGCCATGATCATGATGGATTGATCCTCTTCATTATCTGGCGAGGTATTTTCCAGGCGAGTCAACAGGTCATCCATGTGCTTTTCAAGCACGTTATTTTTATTTTCATTGGAGTCTAGAGCCAACCTGGCACAGCATACCATGACTCCCCAGAGAGACATCGATATCTCTTCCTGCGAAAACTGAAGGTTCTCACTGATTCGATAGACAAGCGATTCGAACGCAGAGGTAGCCAGTTTCAGCTCAACGAGTTCACCCAGTTTGGCCGTGGCCCACAGCAGGTTGGCAATACCCTGGGCATTAAATTGGTCTTTCTGTGCGTTCACGAGGGGCAACAGCGCGACCACAGCCTCGTTGAGCCCTGGTGTCTGCTCCTGCCCAAG
>NZ_JBLYNS010000336.1:0-2046 GCF_049310205.1 Endozoicomonas sp. ALC013
GGCCCCTGAACTTCAATAATAATGTTGTGATCTGGCAGTAGCAGGTCAACTGGAGGCAATGAGTTCAGGCACTTTTCTTCTTCAATCTTCAAAGAGGGCATGCATGACTGGAGTTGATCGCGGAAGAAAGTTTGAGGTTCTGAAATGGTTGTCCGGTAATGGGGGACGATCGGACACGCTCTGCCAAGCCAACTGGCGGCCATAGTAATAATGTGTCGATCCTTTTCATTGTCCAGGGATGTATTTTCCAGGCGAGTCAACAGGTCATCCATGTGCTTTTCAAACACGTTATTTTTATTGGCATTGGAGACCAGCGACAACCTGGCACAGCATACCATTACGCCCCAGAGAGATATCAATATATCTTGCCTGGAGAGCGGAGGATTTTCACTGATTCGGTAGACAAGCGATTCGAACGTAGAGGTAAACACATTCAGCTCAACGAGTTCACCCAGTTTCGCCATGGCCCACAGCAGGTTGGCGATGCCCTGTGGTTTAAAGTTAGCTTTCTGTGCGTTCACGTGGGGTAACAGTGCGGCCATGGCCGCTTTGAACTCTGGTGTCCACTCCTGCCCGTTGTCCACCAGTTTCGCCATGGCCCACAGCATGTTGGCGATGTGCTGAGGAAGAAATTGGTCTTTCTGTGCGTTCACATGGGGCAACAGCGTGGCCACAGCCTCGTTGAGCGCTGGTGTCCGCTTTTGCCCGTAGTCCACCAGTTTCGCCATGGCCCACAGCAGGTTGGCAATATGCTGGGCATTCAATTGGTCCTTCTGTGCGTTCACGTAGGGCAACAGGGCGTCCACGGCCTCGTTGAGCCCTGGTGTCCGCTCCAGCCCGTTGTCCACCAGTTTTGCCATGGCCCACAGCAGGTTGCTGATCTGCTGAGGAATAAATTGGTCTTTCTGTGCGTTCACGCAGTGCAACAGCGCGGCCACGGCCTCGATGAACTCTGGTGTCTGCTCCTGGCTGTAGTCCGACAGTTTTGCCATGGCCCACAGCAGGTTGGCGATAACCAGTGGTTTAAAGTCAGCTTTCTGTGCGTTCACATGGGGCAACAGCGCGGCCACGGCCTCTTTGAGCTCAGGTGTCCGCCCCTGCCCGTTTTTCACCAGTTTCGCCATGGCCCACAGCAGGTTGGTGATATCCTGTGGTTTAAAGTTAGCTTTCTATACGTTCACGTGGGGCAATAGTGTGGCCACGGCGTCGTTGAGCCCTGGTGTCTGCTTCTGCCCGTTGTTCACCAGTTTCGCCATGGCCCACAGCAGGTTGGTGATATCCTGGACATTAAATTGGTCTTTCTGTGCGTTCACCCGGGATAACAACGCGACCAGGGCTTCGTTGAGCGATGGTGTCTGCTCCTGCCCATTGTCCACCAGTTTCGCCATGGCCCACAGCAGGTTGGCGATATGCTGAGGAATAAATTGGTTTTGCTGTGCGTTCACATAGGGCAACAGGGCGGCCACGGCCTCGTTGAGCCCTGGTGTCCGCTCCTGCCCGTTGTCCACCAGTTTCGTAATGGCCCACAATAGGTTGGCGATTCCCTGGGCCTTAAATTGGTCTTTCTGTGCGTTCACGTGGGGTAACAGCGCGACCACCGCCTCTTTGAGCCCAGATGTCCACTCCAGCCCGTTGTCCACCAGTTTCGCCATGGCCCACAGCAGGTTGGCGATACCCTGAGGAATAAATTGGTCTTTCTGTGCATTCACGAGGCGCAACAGGGCGGCCACGGCCTCTTTGAACTCTGGTGTCTGCTTCTGCCCATTGTCCACCAGTTTCGCCATGGCCCACAGCAGGTTGGCAATTCCCTGAGCATCAATATTCCTGGCTTCAGTTTTTTGGTTGCAGTTAAATATTATTGCATCAAGTAGCCTTGACAATAAGTGAGCTTGAGTAAGCTTAACACGCTCATCCATGGGTTTATGAAAGGTAAAAACACCCGCTGAAGTCAATGAATGAAGTGTTGTCGTCAGGCTTCGCCAGTTCCAGCTCCGTGTTACTGTAAAATTTTGCAGCAAATGTATCAGCTGGCTTTGTTCGGCTCGA
>NZ_JBLYNS010000337.1:0-2014 GCF_049310205.1 Endozoicomonas sp. ALC013
AGGCAGAAGCGGAGGCCAGAGCTCAACGAGGCCGTGGCCGCGCTGCTGCCCCACGTTAACACACAGAAAGCTAACTTTAACCCACAGGGTATCGCCAACCTGCTGTGGGCCATGGCGAAACTGGTGGACAACGGCCAGGAGCAGACACCAGAACTCAAACAGGCCGTGGCCGCGCTGCTGCCCCACGTTAACACACAGAAAGCTAACTTTAACCCACAGGGTATCGCCAACCTGCTGTGGGCCATGGCAAAACTGGTGGACAACGGGCAGGAGCAAATACCAGCACTCAAAGAGGCCTTGGCCGCGCTGTTGAACCAATTGAACGCACAAAAAGCTAACTTCAGACCACAGGGTATCGCCAACCTGCTGTGGGCCATGGCGAAACTGGTGGACAACGGGCAGGAGCGGACAACAGAGTTCAATGAGGCCGTGGTCGCGCTGTTGCCCCACGTGAACGTACAGAAAGATAACTTTAAACCACAGGAAATCGCCAACCTGCTGTGGGCCATGGCGAAACTTGTGGACAACGGGCAGGAGCAAACACCAGGGCTCAAAGAGGCTCTGGTTGCGTTGTTGCCCCACGTGAACGTACAGAAAGCTAACTTTAAACCACAGGAAATCGCCAACCTGCTGTGGGCCATGGCGAAACTGGTAGACAACGGCCAGGAGCAAACACCAGAACTCAACGAGGCCGAGGCCGTGCTGTTGCCCTACGTGAACGCACAGAAAGCTAACTTTAAACCACAAGGTATCGCCAATCTGCTGTGGGCCATGGCGAAACTGATGGACAACAGGCAGGAGCAGACTCCAGAGCTCAAAGAGGCCGTGACCACGCTGTTGCCCCACGTAAATGCACAGATAGCTAACTTTAAAGCACAGGAAATCGCCAACCTGCTGTGGGCCATGGCAAAACTGGTGGACAACGGGCAGGAGCAGACACCAGAACTCAAAGAGGCCGTAGCCGGGCTGTTGCCCCACGTGAACGCACAGAAAAACCTATTTATTCCTCAGCATATCGCCAACCTGCTATGGGCCATGGCGAAACTGGTTGACAAAGGGCTGGTGCAGACACCAGGGCTCAACGAGGCCGTGGTCGTGCTGTTGCCCCACGTGAACGCACAGAAAGCTAACTTTACACCACAGGAAATCGCCAACCTGCTGTGGGCCATGGCGAAACTGGTGGACAAAGGGGAGGAGCGGACACCAGAACTTAAAGCGGCCGTAGCCGTGTTGTTGCCCCACGTGAAGGCGCAGAAAGACCAATTCAATGCCCAGGATATTACCAACCTGCTGTGGGCCATGGCGAAACTGATGGACAGCGAGCTTGAGCGGTCACCAGGGCTCAACGAGGTCGTGGCCGCGCTGTTGCCCTACCTGGAT
The DNA here is from genome assembly GCF_049310205.1 of Endozoicomonas sp. ALC013. Taxonomy (NCBI): domain Bacteria; kingdom Pseudomonadati; phylum Pseudomonadota; class Gammaproteobacteria; order Oceanospirillales; family Endozoicomonadaceae; genus Endozoicomonas; species Endozoicomonas sp. ALC013. The sequence continues at coordinate 1,381 of NZ_JBLYNS010000337.1, forward strand.
GCTAAGAAAGATCAACTTATCCCTCAGCATATCGCCAACCTGCTGTGGGCCATGGCGAAACTGGTGGATAACAGGCATGAATTGACACCAGGGTTCAAACAGACCGTTGCCGCACTGTTGCTCCTCGTGAACGCACAAAAAACCAACTTTAAACCACAGGAAATCGCCAGCCTGCTGTGGGCCATGGCGAAACTGGTGGGCAACGGGCAGGAGCAGGCACCAGAACTCAAAGAGGCCGTGGCCGCACTGTTGCTCCTCGTGAACGCACAGAAAACCAACTTTAAACCTCAGGAAATTGCCAACCTGCTGTGGGCCATAGCGAAACTGGTGGACAACGGGCAGGAGCAGACACCAGAACTAAAAGAGGCCGTGGCCGCACTGTTGCTCCTCGTAAACGCACAGAAAACCAACTTTAAACCTCAGGGTATCACCAACCTGCTGTGGGCCATGGCGAAAATGGTGGACAACGGCGATGAGAGGACAACAGAGTTCAATGAGGCCGTGGCCGCACTGTTACCCCACGTGAACGCACAAAAAGCTAACTTTACACCACAGGGTATTGCCAACCTGCTGTGGGCCATGGCGAAACTGGTGGACAACGGGCAGGAGCGGACAACGGAGTTCAATGAGGCCC
>NZ_JBLYNS010000338.1:0-2008 GCF_049310205.1 Endozoicomonas sp. ALC013
AGCCTCTTTGAGCCCTGGTGTCTGTTCATGCACTTTGTCCGCCAGTTTCGCCATGGCCCACAGCAGGTTGGCGATATGCTGAGGAAAAAACTGGTCTTTCTGTGCGTTCACGTGGGGCAACAGCGCAGCCACCGCCTCTTTGAACTCTGGTGTCCACGCCTGTCCGTTGTCCACGAGTTTTACCAGGGCCCACAGCAGGTTGGTGATTTCCTGTGGGTTAAAGTTAGCTTTCTGTGCGTTCACGTGGGGTAGCAGGGCGGCCATAGCCTTGTTGAACTCTGGTGTCCGCTCCTGCCCGCTGCCTACCAGTTTCGCCATGGCCCACAGCAGGTTGGCGATATGCTGAGGATTGAATTGGGCTTTCTGTGCGTTCACCCGGGGCAGCAGCGCGGCCACGGCCTCTTTGAGCTCAGGTGTCTGCTTCTGCCCGTTGTCCACCAGTTTCGCCATGGCCCACAACAGGTTGACAATACCCTGTGGTTTAAAGTTAGCTTTCTGTGAGTTTATGTGAGGCAACAGCGCGGCCACAGCCTCGTTGAGCTCCAGTCTCTGCTCCTGCCCATTGTTCGGCAGTTTTGCCATGGCCCACAGCAGGTTGGCGATTCCCCGGGCATCAATATCCCTGTCTCCAGGTGTTTGGTTGCATTTAAATATTATTGCATCCAGTAGCGTTGACAATAAGGCAGCTTGAGTAAGCCTGACACGCTCATCCATGGGTTTATGAGGGGTAAAAACACCTGCTGAAGTCAATGAATGCATTGTTGTCGTCAGGCTTCGCCAATTCCAGCTCCGCGTTGCTGTGAAATTTTGCAGCAAACTGATCAGCTCGCTTTGTTCCGCTCGATTTAACGGTCTTTTAGCAGTTGACGTGTATTTTTTAATTGAACTGGCATATTGACCGTGATTTCTCCCATCATAGCGATGTCCGAAACGATACGATTTACTCACCAGATCATCCATTACTTCTTGTTTAATGAGGGCATTGAAGTCTTGAGCAGGGTTCACTGATCGGAACATTAGATTTTGAGAAGGGCATGCGGCAGAAGAGTGGTAAAATTCATTACGCCCCGGGGCTGTGCGGAGGGTATTATCCCATTGTCTGACTGTGGTATGCCTATATCGCCCACGCCTTGAAGAAGCGGCATGGTCATTTGGTTGGTTGTAATCATTATTTGATCTTGTGTATTGACCACTGATACCAGCAGAGCTTCTATCCATAATTATATTTCATTAATTCATGAAAATATAAAAAGCAGACTGCTGTTTTGTTCAAAAGTTCATTTTGATGAAATGTCTATAAGCGTAAACGGTTGGGGAAACACATCTACTCCTGATGTCATCAATCCGTTATTTTCAAATCATCCGGGCAAAAGGTGTTCAACACTGACATTCCTTTCCGGCATGTGAAAACGGATCTTGACTCATGATAGGAGGAAGGCAATTACTGGCTGTTTGTTTTCTTCCTTTTTGCGGGTTTACCGGTTTGCTCCTCTGAATGTTCTTCTGCAGTTAAGTAACCGTGATCTGAGGGTTGCCTGCCTTTATCAGCAGTAACGTATGCCTCATCTGCCCGCCTTCTTTTAAGTGATACAGAGCCATGCTCCTGTGGCGGGAAGCCTATCCTGGTCTTTATTTGATTAATGTATGGTTTTATTAAATCCTGATTCGAGAGCATGTTAACCGGAATTTCAATGACCTCAAATCCTGCTTTTTGCAACAGTGCGATTTTCAGCAGAGTCGAACCATTCCTGGTTTTGAAATCACCACCCACGTAATGAGAGGGACCCTGAATTTCAATCACCATGTTGTGATCTGGCAATACCAGGTCAACCGGAGGTAATGAGTTCAGACTCTTTTCTTCTTCAATCTTCAAAGATGGAATGCATGATTGGAGTTGATCGCGGAAGTCGGATTGAAGTTTTGAAATGGTTGTTTGGTAATGGGGGACGACCGGACACGGTCTCCCAAGACAACTTGCGGCCATGGCAATGATGGATTGATCCTCTTC
>NZ_JBLYNS010000339.1:0-1966 GCF_049310205.1 Endozoicomonas sp. ALC013
CCTGACACGGATTCGTTACGCTCCCGGAGGTTCTGAATACCAGGCTCTATGTGATAAAAATCCCCACTATAAGGAAGGCACTATTTGATGTCAGGAGCATCGACCCGGGCCAATGCCACCCCCATCTTGATCGACAGGCCGGGTTGCCAGTTTTCCAGCCACTCAATCTGGTCTTTGCCAAAGAGCACAATCGCAGTGGACCCCAGTTTGAAGCGGCCCAGTTCATCACCACGGCTTAATTCAACCGACTGGCTCGCCTCACCATGGTAGTCTTTCGGGGAGAGGTAAATGGTGGCAAACTTTCCCCCCATAAATTCCTGCCCAAGCTCCAGATCACCACCGAGCAGTTCGACCAGACTGTAGTCATGGCCTTTGGCCTGAAATATTCTGCCGTTCTTGATATCCCCTATCTGACTGATGACACCATCGGCCGGGCTGACAATCATCTCCGGGTCTTCGGGTAAAGGACGGGCTCCCTCCTTTAATGACCGGGTAAAGAAATCGTTAAAGTGGCGGTACTCTTCAGCGCCTTCCCGTTTCGCTTCACTCATATTGACGTGGTAGTGATCGATAGCCCAGCGAATCAGGCCATTTTTGAACCATGGAATCTGGCATTCCACAAAACAGAATTGGTGTCAGGTCTTTCTTTTGTGCATTAAAGTAAGAAGTGTGGGGGCGGGTCTTTGTTTGTACATCAGTAGTTATGATAAACGACATTGGTTTTTCAAAAGAAAGACCTGACCCCAGATTTCGTTCGCCTGCCTGACTGTGCCATGCCTGTATCGCCCACTCCCTGAAGCACCGACATGATCGTCCGGTTGTTTATAATCATTACCGGATATCGTGTGTTTCCAACTTATACCAGCACCGCCTCTATCCATACCTGAATTCAGGATTTTAAAATTATTTCAATTACCAGATTTCATTTGGAAAGTAATGGAGCTCCATACTACACTATGATATTTGATGCATTTGAAGCCATCTGCTCTTAGCATTTCCTGATATTTTCTGGCTGTCAAAAAGCAGAGGTGTTTTAATTTTTTGTCAGGATAAATTTCACATATTTACAATTGGTTGCGCTTTTTGGTCCAGAACTTACTAACAGTCAAACAACGTATTGGGTGGAAATGTTGTGGATATTCGAGCAAGCACATCCTCTCTGACAGAGAGTCATCAGGCCCCTGCTTCAGATAATAATTCTGCGGAGGTAAAAGGTTCAGAAAATATCTCAAGCCCTTCATGCTTCTCAGGGAGAGACGTTGAAGTAACTACTCAAAAAAGGCCGACAGATTCCACATGCGATCCTCTACCGCTCATTAAAATCACTAAAAAAATGGCAGAAACTGACTTTTTGCCTGGCAAAATTGATCAGTTACTCGTTAAACACACGACAGCTTCTGTTCAATCCACAATGTCATCTCCCGTTGAGTCAGGACAACCGTCGAAAATCCCAGCCCGGAAAATGGCCAGCCTTCACTCTTTATTGTTATCACCAAAGGAGTTGGCCGATCAAATCCGGCTCAAGTCCTATGAAGAGTTAAAGGCATGTAAAACCTTACCGGTATTTTATGTCGACCAATGCTGTAAAGCGGTCCGTTTAACTGAGTCAGCAAAACAACGTATGTATGACGATGGCCTCTCTATTGACGACGTGAAAAACGCTCTCCATCTCACCACTGGTAAATCTATGCTCAATCAAATAGATAACCTGGGTTTTAACCGTTTTTATTACATCGCTAATCACAAGGTAATTGTTCATCTTATGAAATATGCCGAGAATGATTTTCGCCGTACCAATGTATTTAAGCACGGGGTCGACGTGTTTGAATATTTCAATGAATATCTTCAACAATGGCTGCCTGCCGAGGCAGGTAGGAGTTTTGATTATCCTGAACCGTTAATCGACCCAAGATACATTCGGATAGAGGAAATTCAAGCTACTGAAGTAAGTAATATTATGGTTATG
>NZ_JBLYNS010000340.1:0-1962 GCF_049310205.1 Endozoicomonas sp. ALC013
TTACTTTGTCGAGCATCTCAGAGGTTATTGCCTGTCGCTTCAATCTATCATCAGTTAGATTTTCTGTTGATTGTAGAATATCAACAGCCTGTTGAAACGCTTCAACAACACTTTTACCATGCTTTGTAAATTTATCAATTATTTTCTTACAGTATGCTTCAATATGTCGGGAGTTAAGATTTGGAACAGTTTTACCCGCAACAATAGCACCCACTAGAGCTATAATATGCCATTTATGCTTTCTGACATTTTGAGGAATGTCAGCACTAGCGACTAATAAGTGAAGTCTATAAAGGGTTAAACATGCTGCATAAAAAACAGATTCTTTAGTATCATCAGAAAAAATTTGTTCTCCCAACTGTTCATACACGCGTTTTGGGTATCTATACGCGAGATCAGGTCGTCCCAGAAACATTGAAGCAACAGCTTTAGCTGCGACATTGACATTAAATACTCTAATTGCTGGTATATCTCTACCTACGTATTGTCTATCACGGCGTTCAAAGTAAATCCTGCCATCTTGGCCATCAAATGTATTAAAGTAATCCTCAACTCGTTTAACAACTGGCCTTAGTGATAAAAATTGTGTTTCTTCAACTTTTGACTGGCTATTTGTAGCTCTAACCAGATCAGAGAAAACATCTTCATTTGAAGTTTCAACAATTTTCAGATTAACCATTATAGAGTCGTTAAGTTTTTCTCTACATTCAAAAAGCATATTTGAAGTTTGGCATCCGTTTACAATTTGAAAATTATCTAAATGAAGTACACTTCCTTGAACACGGACGTCAGGGCTAACAATAGTTATTCCATTATTCAGAACTGGAAATCTAGTAGCTTGGTCAGTTTCGCAAAGCGTATCAGCTATTGATTTATTTACTGGATTATCTAGCCCTAAAAAAGCTCGCACATTTTCTTCAAAAACATGAGTTCTTAGATTTCCGTCTTCATTTAGCAAAAGATTGTCCACCAAATCTTTTGCTTTTACAACTGCCAAATAAGCTTCGTCAATTCCGTGAATTTTTGGTAATGCGGCATTACTGAACATAGGTAGTTCTGCACTTACCGTAGAATAAGTATTGACCCATAAATTAGTTACTTCATCTCTTCCTAGAAAATCGATTTCTATTTCATGGAAATAACCAAGTTCATTAAGCTGCAAAATAAGATCACCTTTTGCTTTTTCAAGAGCATCTGGCTTCTTATAAATCCCAGTTGTAACATACCTAATTGTAACATTAGGTTTTCCATCCCTTATCCTAGGAACATTGCTAATAACGATATCAAAAATACTTCTTGCATTTTTTTGAGTTGTATCATTTGACTCATAATTGTCGGCATTAATAAATCGAAGAATAGACTCTTTAAATTTAAGAAAATCCCCTAAATCAAATGTCTCACTTCTTTTTGACTGAATAAAAATAACTTCAACATCATGATTTTTTCTAGTAGATGAAAACACAGATTTTGCATCTTCATCAGATACAATTAACTCTTCATCTACTATAACTGCAACACCATCCATTCCATCATCGCCAGATCCTGTTGTTACATCCTCCAACTCATAACTATTTGCAAGCCTGGCAGATAAAACCGAGTAATTTACAAAATGTTCAAACTGAACGCTTTCTTCTAAGTGGGAAAGTCCATGACTTTTAGAAAAACTATTTAAATGGGATTTTGTAATCCTATGCATTTAATTATCTCACTATATGATTGTAAGCTAACGCTTGCATCAGCCGACGCCGTAGGCGGTCGGCTGGATGCACTTGGTACGCCCGGCATGGGCATGAACTGATGGGGTGAAAGTCCCCTGTGGGAGAACCTACATCTGACTGGCGGTAAAGACGCCTGCTGATGACAACCACTAGCTTAAGGCAAGTGCAGTCCCGTGAGGGGCTGTGCGGAGGCAGTCTGAGTGCACAGGTGCGAGCCGACGTAGACTGGGCGTCCCCCAGAAAT
>NZ_JBLYNS010000341.1:0-1926 GCF_049310205.1 Endozoicomonas sp. ALC013
ATGCCGGTATCGGGGCCGGGTTCATGGATTCCGGGGCAGGGATTGCTGGCACACGGTCTGTCAGAAGTAGGGTGAAGACCACCGGTGACCGGGCCAATGCCGGTATCGGGGCCGGGGCCATGGGCAATGGCACAGGGATAGCCAATACCTTGGCGAAAAACTCTAAGGTATCCACCTCGGGTGATGGTGCCAATGCCGGTATCGGAGCTGGAAGGATGGGCCGCAGTGCCAGGATGGAAAATACCTCAGCACAATGCTTTTCGTCGGTGACCACCTCCGGCGCTGAGGCCAATGCCGGTATCGGGGCCGGGTTGATGGATCCCCGGGCAAGGATCGTTGGCACCCGGTCTCACAACAGTGAGGTGGAAACCTCGGGAGTCCGTGCCCATGCCGGTATCGGTGCCGGTATGATCAGGGACAATGCCAGCGTTACCGATACCCGGGCGGTGAACCCCAGGGCAACTGCCTCCGGTAATAATGCCTCGGCGAATATTGACGCAGGCCGGATTGAGCCAGGGGGCGTGGTTACCAATACGACGGAGGTGTACACAGGCTGGCCCGGGGTGCTGGCATGCGAACCGGTCATACCAGCGACGGCATCGAGCACCGCCATGAGCTTTCCGGGGGCCACCATGACACTGCCCACCAGTACGGCACCGCTCGCAACTACCCTGAGTAACGGCGCAATAGCCGGTATTACCCTGGGGGCTGCTGTGTCCTTAGTGTTGGCAGGTGTTGTGGGGGGGTACATCTATCGTCATTGTTGCCGCAGGCCGTCTCCCGTCGATGCCGGTGACCCGCAGGAGTTGGTAGCAGTCAATAAAGCGGGTCAGGCACAGGAGGCGGTTGATCAACCGATGATGTTACTTGAGGAACCCGGGGATAGGGGGGGGCACCAGCATGAACACATATATGAAGAGATTGACATTTACAATCCCCGCAGAATGAGAACCGCAGTAGCGCCTGATTATTAATGCAGTCAGAATTATATCGAAAAACTTTAGGTAACCATTCGCTAAATCCATTATTCAAGCATCAATAGCCCTGTTCAGCTATCCTTGATAGATGCTTGAAATCACTACGCCTGAATGCACTTCAGAACAATCCTGTACTCCTTTCAGCCTTGTTCAAGTCACTTTGTTCTGGCCTTCTGCTGGGCTCATGTCAGGCGAGACTTTATTGATGCCAGTCGTGGTGACCCGGATTTAGAAAAATGGAGCATTGCCTGGGTAGATAGAATTGCTCGTTTATATTATTTAAACGAGCAACGACTTCTTGTTCGGGAAGACCCAAAGCAGTGGCCGACCCGCCAGTTGAGACTGGAAAAACATGCTGAACACATAGCCTCTCAGCGAGATAAAGAACTGGGATGAAAGTCGTCTCAAAGAATTGCGAATCCATGACCCACCTGGCTGAAAAAAGTTCATCCAGGTCCGTAGCTATTATAAGGCAGGTATTCCTTACCAGTCTGGTAAGCTGGTTTGCAGGGTTCACTGAATAGTTACCGGGAACTTTTTACTGATTGACTTATCTGACTATTTTAATCGTTAAAATGAGTTAACCATAAAAAGGCCATTTTCATGAATCAAGCAGCATTTTCAAATATTGAGCTTCGTAGTTTCGTAAAGGCTCCACAAAGCGATGCCGAATCGGGTGTGAGGCAGGATAATCGAAGAAGTTGTGGGACCAGGGCGTTTAAATGGATTGTCGGTCACCCTTTTCTGGCAACTGCTGGAGCCATTGGGTTGGTTGGCGCTGCGTCTGGTGGCATTTATGGCTTAACCCTTTTAGGTGCAGCAGCTCCTGTTGCAACGGCGTTATCGGGCAGAAATGTAACTCTCTCAGGTACAGCAGCTTCTGATGTAACGGTGTTGACTCGTCGAAATGTAACCACCGATACCAGGACCACCGCAGCAACCACCACCA
>NZ_JBLYNS010000342.1:0-1924 GCF_049310205.1 Endozoicomonas sp. ALC013
CGACACCAGGTCTCAACGAGGCCGTGGCGGCGCTGTTGCCCTTCGTGCACATACAAAAAGCTAACTTTAACCCACAGGAAACCGCCAACCTGCTTTGGGCCATGGCGAAACTGGTGGACAACGGGCAGGAGCAGACACCAGAGGTCAACGAGGCCGTGACGGCGCTGATGCCCCTCGTGAATGGACAAAAAGCAAACTTTACACCGCAGGGTATCGCCAACCTGCTTTGGGCCATGGCGAAACTGGTGGACAAGGGGCTGGAGCAGACACCAGGTCTCAAAGAGGCCGTGGCCGCCCTGTTGCCCCTCGTGAACGCACATAAAGCGGACTTTAAATCACAGGAAATCGCTAACCTGCTGTGGGCCATTGCGAAACAGGGTGAACTCGTTGAGCTGAACGTGGTTACCTCTGCGTTCGAATCGCTTGTCTATCGAATCAGTACGAACCCTCAGCTTTCTCAGCCAGAGATATCGATGTCTCTCTGGGCCTTAATGGTATGCTGTGCCAGGTTGTTTCTGGACTCCAATGCCAATAAAAATAACCTGTTTGAAAAACACATGGATGACCTGTTGACTCGCCTGGAAAATACATCGCCAGATAATGGAGATGATCAATCCATCATCACCATGGCTGCAAGTTGGCTTGGCAGAGCCTGTCCGGTCGTTCGCCATTACCACACAAACATTTCAAAAACCCAAGCCGACTTCCGCGATCAACTCCAATCATCTATTCCATTTTTGAAGATCGAAGAGGAAAAGAGTCTGAACTCACTGCCTCCGGTTGACCTGCTACTGCCAGATCACAACATAGTGATTGAAGTTCAGGGTCCCTCTCATTATGTGGGTGGTGATTTCAAAACCAGGAAGGGTTCGACTCTGCTGAAAATCGCAATGTTGCAAAAAGTGGGATTTGAGGTCATTGAAATCCCGGCTAACCAGCTTTTGAACAAAGATTTAATGAAACCATATATTGATCAAATAGAGATCAGGATAGGCATCCCGCCACAGGGTCATGACTCTGTTTCACTTAAAAGAGGATCGACAGACGCTGCATACGTAACTGGTGAACAACATTTACAAGAGCAAACTAACCCGGCAAAGAGGAAGAAAGCAAGCAACCAGTAATCGCCCTCCTCCCATCATGACTCAAGTATACTTTGCCGCACAATGAACTTCTGGGCATAACAGCAGTCTGCCTTTAATATTTTCATGAATTAATGAAATATAATTATGGATAGAAATTCTGCTGGTATCAGTGGTCAATACCCAAGATCAGATAACAGTTACAACCAACCGAATGGCCATGCCCCTTCTTCAAGGCGTGGGCGATACCGACATGCCACAGTCAGACCATGGAATCATCCCCCGCACGGCACCGGGCCGCAATGAATTTTACCGTTCTTCTGGCACACGCTCTTCTCAATATCTACAGCGTCGTACAGTAAACCCTGCTCAAGATTTTAATGCCCTTATCAAACAGGAAGTAATGGATGACCTGGTAAGTAAATCGCATCATTTCGGTCATCGCTATGATGGGAGAAATCACGGTCAGTATGCCAGTTCAATTAAAAAATACTCATCAGCGGCTAAAAGACCGTTAAATCGCACAGAACAAAGCCAGCTGATGCGTTTGCTGCACAATTTTACCGTAACACGGAGCTGGAATTGGCGAAGCCTGACGACAACACTTCACTCATTTACTTCAGCGGGTGTTTTTACCCCTCATAAACCCATGGATGAGCGTGTTCAGCTCACTCAAGTTGCCTTATTGTCGACCCTACTTGATGCAATAATATTTAACAGCAACCAAAAACCGGAAGCCAGTGATATTGGTGCTCAGGAAATCGCTAACCTGCTGTGGGCCATGGCCAAACTGGTAGATAACGGGCAGGTGCAAACACCAGAATTCAAAAAGGCCGTGGTCA
>NZ_JBLYNS010000343.1:0-1910 GCF_049310205.1 Endozoicomonas sp. ALC013
ACAGGGCAACTGTTAATCAAAAGTAAGGCATCCACACCATCATCGGTAACGGTGGACTTTATCATTGCCCCCGGGCGAACCTATTTTACCCCACTGAGACCGGGCGAGTGTCTGACATTACAAGAGGGATTGTGCAGTCAACGGCTTGTAGAAGTCCTGGAAGAAAAGATTTTTTACTCCGAAACGAACAGCTGCAAAGCCTATGAAGAGCTGCGTGATATCAATGGGGCCCTGGATATCCCGCAACGACTCAGGGCGTTGATGGACTGGCTGGATACATTTTCCGACAGCAAAAATGTGACCGGACAAGATGACCAGCTGTTGCTGAATATGCTCAGGGAGAAACAAGGGGTTTGCCGACACAAGGCGGCGATCTTCCAAATGCTCTGTCACTATTGGGGAATTCCTGCCCGGCAAGTAGTGAATGTTTCGCACCGTTTTGTTGAGATCAGCCCCGATGGCGGCCAAACCTGGCGACAATACCAACTCGGTGGTGGCGGACGGGTTACAGCAGATATCACAGAACCCGACTGGGGGGAGTATGGTCAACCAGGTGGTTCTGACCTGAAGCCACCCGCTACAAGAGGGTATGCCTTTTCCAACCGATTTATCAATTCAACGGAAAGAGGCTCTGTGTTACGGCACAAAATTGAGAAGTCTCTTGAACGTCTTGAAGATTTATTACTGTCGTGCAATAAAAGATCAGTGCTGACTGATATTATGCACCAACTTAAAGATAACTATGCTGCATTCAACAGAGGACCTGAATACTCCAGAGTTTTGCCGAAGGATTGGGGGGTGCTATTATCGCCACAAATGTTTTGCCTGTTTGGTGACAAAATACAAGACTGGGAATGTATCATAGAGAAAAGTGCCTGGAATTTTTCAGCAGTCAGAAACCATTTAAGAACAACTATCAAAAATAAACTGAAACCATTATTTCGACTGATACATGCACAAGAGCCTGATGTGCACTATTTGAACTGGCTATGTGACCTTTACCGCTCGGTGCCTCAATTTCTGAAATATGAATTATTGACCATCCTACAGACGCTCTGTGGGTCCTGTGATTCCTGTCAGTTAAAAAGCCGGGTAAAAGGAATGCTTGAGTCTTATTCTCCAGGACCCAGAACGGATAGCCTTCTTGAATACGAAAATCCACGATTTTCACAGTACTGCATAAACCTTTTCAAAACGATGACCTTGAGCCACTCCCTTTTGGGGCGACTATCCCAGCCTTGCATCCATCAACAACTCCACCACCAGCCTGTGGGCAATAGCATTATCATCCCTGAAAAACTGATTTCCGGCGAGGCGGCTTTCCTGAACGTATCAAAATCTACAAGCTACAAACCTATTATTTTCGACTGTACTTCTTTGTCCAAAAATGCGATGAACGATAAGATTGCTGAAAAAATAAAATCCGGCTTAAAGCCAGTAATTAGCGAAATATGTGAAAGTGAAAAGGTTAGTGTTACCAACGGAGCAATAAGAAAAATATTCTTTATTTGGCTGGCAGCGCATCACAGGAATGATACCACTCCTCCAATTTGGGTGACTCAACAATATAATATCTATTCTGAGGCAAAGCGGCCTGGCTATGAGCCGTTGCTTACAGCTGCTAATCAGCAAGATGCCCCCATGACCGAATTAAAATTACCTCCAAAACGTTTAAAAGAGTATTTTAACCGGCCTTCCGCTGTCGTTCTTCAGGCGGATGATTTGCTTGTTCTTTTAGATGAGTTTCTTGCACAGATCGAAAATAGGTAGTGGCTCTTTCAGGATTCCAGACCAATGTTTCGTGAGCTATAGACAGTGTTCATAGTAGAGCAATCCAAAAGCCAAATAGAGCCTGAGTAGCCAAGTAATTGTCCTTAAATAATTCCGACATTTAGAACTCACTCTCCGTG
>NZ_JBLYNS010000344.1:0-1909 GCF_049310205.1 Endozoicomonas sp. ALC013
GATCACTATATTGTGATCTGGCAGAAACAGGTCAACCGGGGGTAATGAGTTCAGACTCTTTTCTTCGTCAATCTTCAGAGATGGAATAGATGATTGGAGTTGATCGCGGAAGTCGGCCTGGGTTTTTGAAATGGTCGTCTGGTAATGGGGAATGACCGGACAGGTTCTGCCAAGCCAACTTGCAGCCATGGTAATGATGGATTGATCCTCTTCATTATCTGGCAATGTATTTTCCAGGCGAGTGAACAGGTCATCCATGTGCTTCTCAAGCACGTTATTTTTATTGGTATTGGAGTCTAGAAACAACCTGGCACAGCAGAGCATTACTCCCCAGAGAGACATCGATATCTCTTTCTGAGATAACTGAGGGTTCTCACTGATTCGATAGACAAGCGATTCGAACGTAGAGGTAACCACGTTCAGCTCAACGAGTTCACCCAGTTTCGCCATGGCCCACAGCAGGTTAGCGATTTCCTGTGATTTAAAGTTAGCTCTTTGTGCGTTCACGAGAAGTAGCAGCACGACCACAGCCTCGTTAAGCTCTGGTGTCCGCTCCTGCGCGTTGTCCACCAGTTTCGCCATGGCCCACAGCAGGTTGGCAATGCCCTGGGCATTAAGTCGGTTTTTCTGTGCGTTCAGGAGGGGCAGCAAGGCGGCGGTGGCCTCTTTGAACTCTGGTGTCCGCTCCAGCCCGTTGTCCAACAGTTTCGCCATGGCCCACAGCAGGTTGGCAATGCCCTGGGTATTAAATTGGTCTTTCTGTGCGCTCACAAGGGGCAACAGGGTAGCCACGGCCTCGTTGAGCCCTGGTGTCTGCTCCTGCCCGCTGTCCACCAGTTTCGCCAAGGCCCACAGCAGGTTGGCGATGTGCTGAGGAATAAATTGGTCTTTTTGTGCGTTCACTTGGGGCAACAGCGCGGCCACGGCCTCGTTGAGCTCTGTTGTCTGCTCCTGCCCGTTGTCCACCAGTTTCGCCATGGCCCACAGCAGGTTGGTGATTTCCTGAGGTTTAAAGTTGGCTTTCTGTGCGCTCACGTGGCGCAACAACGCGGTCACTGCTTCTTTGAGCTCTGGTGTCTGCTCCTGCCCGTTGTCCACCAGTTTCGCCATGGCCCACAGCAGGTTGGCGATTTCCTGAGGTTTAAAGTTAGCTTTATGTGCGTCCACGTCGGGCAACGACGCCGCCACGGCCTCGTTAAGCTCTGGTGTCCGCTCCAGCCCGTGGTCCACCAGTTTTGCCATGGCCCACAGCAGGTTGGCAATATGTTGAGGAATAAATCGGTCTTTCTGTGAATTCACGCGAGGCAACAGCGCAGCAACGGCCTCGTTGAGCTCTGTTGTCTGCTCCTGCCCGTTGTTCACCAGTTTCGCCATGGCCCACAGCAGGTTGGCAATGCCCTGGGCATTAAGTCGGTTTTTCTGTGCGTTCAGGAGGGGCAGCATGGCGACCATGGCCTCTTTGAACTCTGGTGTCCGCTCCAGCCCGTTGTCCACCAGTTTTGCCATGGCCCACAGCAGGTTGACGATACCCTGTGGTTTAAAGTTAGCTTTTTGTACGTTCACGAGGGGCAATAGGGCGGCCACGGCCTCGTTGAGCTCTGGCGACTGCTCCAGTCCGTTGTCCACCAGTTTCGCCATGGCCCACAGCAGGTTGGCGATTTCCTGTGGTTTAAAGTTAGCTTTCTCCGGGTTCACTTGTGGCAACAGCACGGCCACGCCCTCTTTGAGCTGCGGTGTCCACTCCAGCCCGTTGTCCACCAGTTTCGCCATGGCCCACAGCAGGTTGGCGATATGCTGAGGAATAAATTGGTCTTTCTGTGCGTTCACGTGGGGCAACAGCGCGGCCACGGCCTCGTTGAGCTCTGGTGTCCGCTCCAGCCGGTTGTCCACCAGTTTCGCCATGGCCCAC
>NZ_JBLYNS010000345.1:0-1887 GCF_049310205.1 Endozoicomonas sp. ALC013
GCCGGTGATAAATAAGCACGGGACTCAATAAATCACGTAAAAGAGATCAGCAAACGGGCAACGGGAGCCTGTCCGACTCCCGGGTATCACTTCCAACGGATCGATATCGCTCTGCCTGTACCGGTCGCCGGTTGAGTAGTTTATACTATCGTCGTTCAAGGTACATGCCGTCATGTCACCTGATGCTGAAACAGACAGAAAGCAGATGCGAATCTCTGTATGGGTCTTGTTTCGCTAAACAATAAAAGCTGTCAGGTCTGATGAATAATAACAGCCATTTAAGGCAAACGCCGTAACTGGGTCAGGTAATGAAAAAAGTCATTCTCACTCTGGTAATTTCTTTGGGGATAACGGGCATCGCCTTTGCCAAAGGCGATGCAGCAGCAGGCAAGAGCAAAGCAACGACCTGCGCCGCCTGCCATGGTGCCACAGGGATCAGTCTTGCTCCAAACTGGCCAAATCTCGCCGGTCAGGGGGAGCGTTACCTGATCAAACAGATCACTGAAATCAAGGACGGCACACGCTCTGTGCCAGAGATGATGCCCTTCGTCAGCGCTCTGACCACGCAGGATATTGCTGACCTGGCGGCTTACTTTGCCAGTCAGCCAGCCCCTCAGGGAGCAACTGACACCAAGTATGTCACATTGGGTCAAGCACTTTACCGTGGTGGGGATGCCAAGAAAGGTATTCCGGCCTGCTCCAGCTGTCACTCTCCCACGGGTAAGGGTAACTTCCTGGCGGGCTTCCCCTTACTGGCGGGCCAGAATGCAGAGTACACCGCCAAGCAGCTGCGTGACCTTCGTGAAGGTGATCGAACCAACGATGGTGACACCAAAATCATGAGAACCATTGCCGAGAAGATGAGCAATAAAGAGATCGAAGCGGTTTCTCACTACATCAGCGGTCTTCGTTGATCGTTTTTTATCCCTGATTAATGACAGAAGCCTGAGCTTTACCGGCTTCTGTCATTTTCCTCTCATACAAACCTGCCTGCTTGATCAGACTTCCTTTTCGTCAGATGCTGGCGTAATGTGTCGTCTATAAAGCGCCATATCCCTGAATAACAATGAAAAATAGAGGACTCTCGTATGATAAAAAAAACGAAGGGTATATTAGGTATCGCTGCATTCCTGGGCATCGCCACGGTCGCAGCGGGTTATCTGTTCAGTGATACCCAACACAGTCAGGAAGTGATCGTTACTCAAAATACCCCGGTAGCTCAGGCCAGCACGACCACGCACTCAGCAGCCGGTGATACCTCATCAGCGTCAGTCATCACTCAATCCGGTACACCGCAATTATTTCAGCCAGGCCAGCACTATCGGGTTTTATCCAATCCGGTTACCACGGACGCCATACCGGAGAAAGTGGAGGTGGTCTCCATATTCTGGTACGGATGCCCCCACTGTTACGCACTTGAGCCCAGGATTGAACAGTGGCAACAGACCTTGCCTGGCGATGTTGAGTTTATTCGAACGCCCGGTTTCTTCGGCCCTAACCTTTGGCAGACCCACGCCCGGCTTTACTATACTGTGCGCAATTTGGGACTGGAAGAGCAGGTTCATGCCGGTATCTTCAGTGAAATACAGAACCGCCGAAATCAGCTCAAGGACAGTGAACAAATGGCCGAGTTCCTGAATCGGGAGTTTGGTGTTGAACCTGAAGCGTTTAATAAAGCGTTCAAGGGTTTCGGTGTTAATAATCAGCTGCAAAAAGCCTTCTCCAAACTGAAAGGCTACAGGTTGTCTGGTGTACCCGCCATCGTGATTGATGGGCGCTATGTGGTTGAGCCCGGGCTGGCTGGATCACTGGCTAATATGCCGGTGATTGCCGACTACCTGATCCGGAAAGTTAAACAGGATCGAAAAGGCTAGGAGGCTCCTAGTG
>NZ_JBLYNS010000346.1:0-1882 GCF_049310205.1 Endozoicomonas sp. ALC013
CTCCTTTGGCCCTTCCCAGGAACAGACACCATAGCTTCGGGCAGACGTAACGGCCCTGTCCTGCATATATTTATTACGCAGCTGACTATGTTTACCCCCGGCGCAAATCACTAAATCCACAGGACGGGTTACCGTTGCTTCAGGTTTCTGATAACCGACAGGTGGCTTTTTCTTGCCGCTGGCAAAGGGAGAGGGATCATTCCCGGGGTGATATTTAGCCTGTACTGTATAGCCTTGTTCACCTGCCTCTACCCTGGTCATTTCATAGGCAGCTAACCGCTCCAATCGGTTTTTCTGCGGGTCATCACGCTGGGAAGTATGATCATAATTGCGTGCCATCAGTTCAGCCAGTCTATCATTCAGAGCCTCTTCCAACCGGTGAGTGACAATTTCGCCTGCCTTTTCTCCCAAACCATCCGTACGAACCATACCCTTTCCAGCCTGTCCATTCTCACCGAACAGGTCGTAGTAATGTTCTCCAAGATAAAACTTCAGCATATCCATCCATTTAGGGTCCAGTCGAACCACTTGTAACCGGTTATATGCAGTGCTCCGTTTCTCAAACACTGAGACATTGGCCCCCTCCTGAAACTGGGTGAAAGCCAGCATCAGCCCTGTTGGGCCAGCCCCTTCAATGGCAACATTCGGATGTCTGTTTGCTTTATTGTTCTGCGCTATGATCCAGTCCAGCTGGGCCAAATCCACTTGTGGCCCTCTTAACTGAGCCAAATCCAGCAGCTTTTTGAACATCTGCTGATTGTGTTCAGAATCAGTACCATAGATATTGGCCTTTCCTATACCTTCTAATAACAGATTTAACTCCCAGCGCCGCCCTTGATTCAGCTGAACATGCAATAATGCCGCCCGACCTTCTGCTATCAAGGCCCGATGTGTTTTGCAACGGGTTTCGAGTTCTTTAAATTCCTGGTTTTGATCCTGATTTTCTGCGGACAAAGTACTCCTTAAGGACTCATACTGCTGAAAGTCATGTGCAACCCGCTCCAGATCAAGCGTTCTCAATTCACTGGGTAATCGACTTATTCTGGCCGCTACAGCACAACCGTCTGCAAACAGATTTTCCTCTAGCCGGTGTACTCGTGAGTAACGAAAAAATAGCCCCTGATAGCTATCTTTAAGCAAGGCCAGGTCCCTGGCAGAAACCAACTCCCGGGGGTGGCCCTGAACAGACGAACTGCCCAGGCCATTATTAAAAATCAGGTTGAGTGCATCCCGCAAAGGCCGCTGACGAGGGGAGTATGGATAAGTAAATACATTACCGATTCGTTTCGTTAATTGTTGATACTCTTCAAGCGACAGCTCCTCCCGAATGTTATGTAAAACGGACAGGGCAATGGTATCTTTCAGGTCAGTAAAACCAACCGATTGCCGGGTATTACGAAAGTGCTTTTCCAGCTTGCTGATAGCTTCGTGAGCTTTATGCTCATCCGGTAACAATTCCGGTGACAGAATAATGAGTTGATAATAGGCTTTCAGCACTTCTCTGCTATCTTCCAACGTCACCCGGGGTAGGCGAGACAGCAATCCGGAAAGTTCTTTTTTCAGAAATCCAGCGGCTTCACGGATAATTTTACGTTCTTTCGGGTTAATTAGAATTGTATCCTTACTACTGACTATCGCTTTACACTCTGATTCTTTAAGAAAAGGCAGAACGCCATTTTCCACGGCCTGTATGACCTGTTTTTTCAGACTGTAAGGCGCTTTTTCAGTTTGCAGTAATTCCCATAACTGACCACGAAATAAAGCAGCCGCTTCCTGCTCTTGTCTTCGCTGTTTCCGGCCTTCTGTCGTGAAAAGGTTTAACAAACGTTGAAGAAAAGAAGTAGTAGACTGAACTACCTCTACCCTTCGATGCCAAACTGCG
>NZ_JBLYNS010000347.1:0-1875 GCF_049310205.1 Endozoicomonas sp. ALC013
AATTACCTTGTCGTTGCCATCGAGCACAATGGCGTACATTTCCTCCTGCGCCAGCTTGCGGATCGGGGCGATGAAGTGGGCAAGGTCGTTGTGGGTGTGGATGGTGTCGGTGCCTGCCCTTATGGTGCCGGTTTCAACGTGCTTAACTAGAACACGCTGGTTCTCGATGATTTGCTGCTTGCGTTCTTCACCGGACAGATCAGGGGAGGCGAACAGGTCTTTCTGACCGGCATCTTCCAGATTAGATTTTTTGCCACGGCGCTTGCGTTCTTCTACTCCGCTTTGTTTTTCGTTTTCTCCGGCTCTGTACTCACCCCCTGGTTCATCAATTTGTCGAAGTCCGATATGGCTTCCAGCTTCATCTTCTGATGCTTCTGCATTTCCTTTTTCTGCTCTGGCGTCAGCAGATGCCCGAACCGCAGATAGGATTTTGTCCAGGTCTCCAAGGAGCTTTGCAGATGCCTTTTTGCCTCCATACTTTTCAGGTTCATTCTCTATCTCCTGTTTCAGTTCTTTCAGATTCTTTTCAAAAGGCGCATCCGTAAAAGCCTGCATCACCTTTTTAGTAACATTCCCTGCAAAGCAACCCATCCCACCATAACGGTCACAGGAGGTGCAGTTGAAATTCTTCTTCGGATCAGTAGGGTGTTCGATCTTCTTCCAGCCACCGTCAATCGGGCAGACCCGCTTCATGGCATCCTTGCCCAGCATCCGGCGCAGGGTAGCCTTATCCGACAACACCTTCTGCCCCTGCTTAATGGGCAGAATCACCATGATCCTGTCTAAGTTTGACCTTGCAAATTCAATATCGTTCGGACTGCCGTCAAACACCATCGCCAATGCCAGGTCGGGGTGAGCCGCTGCCATATCGAAATTAGTGTTATCCACGGAAAGAGCTGCCCAGTTTTGCGCTGGAATCTGGCGTAAAAACTCAGGATTCTTACTGAATATCTGTAAGCGAATACCGTCCTTGTTCATCTGTTTAATGAACGGCAGCCACGCCTGCGAACCATCGCCCATATCAAACAATCGCAGGGCTTTATCCTGATAATACTCTGCGGTGCTTTTATAGTTGACTGCTGCCAGCTTGGCGGTACGAACCGGATTGTTTTCTACTGCCCAGTTCACCACTTCAGATTTAATCAACGGATTGCTGAACCGGTAATTTCCCTTTGTGGCGTAGCAGAACGTGGCACAGGCTTTACTGGGCAGGCAATCCACAAAGCTGCCGTTAATGCTGTTCTGGGGTTTTCCTGCATGACCCATAACATCCTCGGAATGCAGATAACGCCAGAGTCCGGCTTCCCCTTCCTGCTTCAGGGCTTTCATCAAGCTACTGCTTTCCTTTGCAGACAACAGCGACCGGTAATCCACCTCACGCCCAACCACCAGATCATCAATGGTCTGCCGGATCAATATGGACTGCACGGTC
The DNA here is from genome assembly GCF_049310205.1 of Endozoicomonas sp. ALC013. Classification (NCBI taxonomy): domain Bacteria; kingdom Pseudomonadati; phylum Pseudomonadota; class Gammaproteobacteria; order Oceanospirillales; family Endozoicomonadaceae; genus Endozoicomonas; species Endozoicomonas sp. ALC013. The sequence continues at coordinate 1,433 of NZ_JBLYNS010000347.1, forward strand.
TTCCTTGCCCACGGGGTATCGGCCAGCTTTTTCAGCCGCTGGACAATACCGACCTTATCCTCCCGGCCATCCAGATACCGCTTGACAGCCGCCCGTTCTGCACCGCCCAGACTCTTGATCCCAGGCACCGAATAGTGGGGCGCATTGCGGCTGTTGTATTTGCCTTTGCCTTCCTCAATCCCCGCAAAGTCATCATCCGTCCATTCATCACTGTCCAGGGTGCCATCATCAACGGCATCCAGCAGGTCGTCTACTTCATCCCTTTGGGCTTCTCTGGCAGACTCAGTTGCTCGCCCTGCGGGTTCTCCCGGTTCACCTTTTCCGTTGCTGCCTTCAGCATCTTGAAAAGGTCCGGTTTGCCGGGTCGTTTTCGGGTCCTTGATCGGAGTGCTCTTGTCGCCATAGTCTCTCTCCAGTTGTTGGTTGGTCTGGTCGATCAGCTC
>NZ_JBLYNS010000348.1:0-1854 GCF_049310205.1 Endozoicomonas sp. ALC013
GGATGTTACGCAGCTCTGCATAGGCTTCGCAGGTGTTCGTTTTGGGGTAAAAAATCTGCACTTCCAACAGATCTGCAAGCCGTTGACTGCACAATCCCTCTGGTAATGTCAGCCACTCGCCCGGTCTTAGCAGGGTAAAATAGGCTTGCTCGGGGGCAATGATAAAGTCCACCGTAACCGGTGATGCTGAGGCTGCCTTACTTTTGATTAACAGTTGCCCTGTCAGCTCGCTTCGGGCCAGCTCAATGGGGGTGTCCGGGGTGCAGCGCAGTGCCCGGAGCTGGTCTTTGGGCGTCATGGCAGGCAGGGGCTGCCACTGGTTATTCAGGGTTAACGCAATGTTGCCGGGCAGTTCATCTGCTCCAAGGTTGGTCCGCCAGACGTTATCATCAGGCCATCCTGGCAACGATGTTAGCGTGCCATTTGTCCAGTCGATGGGGTAGTTGCGCAACCGGCCGTCTTCATCCAGACGGGTCTCCCGAAAAAAGAGACGATATTGGCGGGCATCGTAAGGGTTTTTGGGGAAGTACCTGGTGACCTTGTAGTGGGGGGGCACCAAAATATCGCCAAATATACAAGGATAAGCCGAATGACCCGTTTGTTGCGGGTTTACCGTTGACCCGCTATTGCCGCTGATCTCCATATCTTGCTGCATGGCTTGTGCAATCGTCATGACGTCCTGATCTGTTGCCTCCGGTGTCACCGTGATTACCCGGTCACCACAACGGGGTACAGGCCCGAATGTTACCGTGATGGGCATCAACAGTCCGGGCAGGCTATTGGCTATGGTCTCAAGGTCCCGGCACCGTTGTTCTTCCTGCTGGATTCGTTCCAGGCGTGCGGTATCCTCCTTCAGCGGAGGCAGCGTTGTCTGCAAGGCACGAAAGGGCAGTGACAGGTGTTTTCGCAAGGCCTGATGCCAATGTTCAGGCCGCTGACTGGCCAGCTGCCGGGCGCTGCTGAACAGGTCGTCCAGTGCCAGTTGCACCGGGCGGTTCTGCTGATGCAGTGCTGTGGCCAGTTGGTGGAAGTGACCCGCCAGCCACCTGGGCAACCCGTCAGGTATCTTGGGCAAACCCCGCACCAGCCCTTCCAGTTCTTCCGGGGTAAGGGCAGCCAGCCTGACCTGGGTGCAGCGGCTCGTCAGGGCCTTGCTCAGCGCTTCCCGTCCGGCAAAATAGCCGGGATTGATGGTGGCAAACAGGCGAAATCCCCGTGCTGCATGGCCGGTCAACACATGATTCAGCAACCCTTCTACATAGTGGCTGGGAATCAGGTTAAGCTCACTGATGGCGATCAGTTGCCCCCGGCTCATCGCCTGCTTGACGCTTTCTGCCAAAGAGGTCCACTGGTTCGGGTTGGCATTGATATGGACAAACGGGCGTACTGTCCGTTGTTTCCTCTCCTGCTGTTGTTGCCAGAGCCGGATGGTTCTGTTCAGCACAAAATCCTTGCCCCAGCCCGCCGGCCCTTCCACCAGCATGGCGGTGCGTCCCGAGTCATCCTTGTCCAGACTTTGCCAGTAGTGATAGACCAGCTGCCGGACAGGCTCCGCAGAGAAGTCTCCATCGGTGTTGGCGGCCTGCAGTCGTTGGATAAAATCAGTAAAGCTCGCGTCAACCCCCGCCAAAAGGGACGGGTCTTCCTTGAACTGGCCCCGGTACCAGGCGTTGAGGGTGTTCAGCCGTTGCTGGTATTCCGTGGTTACAGCACCGGCCAGACTGTCCATAAATGCCCGCCTGATCAGGGCGTTGACTTGCGCTGGCGTGTCGTCGCCGGTCGCGGAACAGTGACGGAGAATCTGGCGAACGGTGGCCAGCACATCGGTGATATCTCTGGGTGTAGTCTGGCCCT
>NZ_JBLYNS010000349.1:0-1843 GCF_049310205.1 Endozoicomonas sp. ALC013
ATGGCGAAACTGGTGGACAACGGGCAGGAGCAGACACCAGAGTTCAACGAGGCCGTGGTCGCGCTGTTGCCCCACGTGAACGCACAGAAAGAACAATTTAATGCCCAGGGTGTCACCAACCTGCTGTGGGCCATGGCAAAACTGGTGGATAACGGGCAGGAGCAGACGCCAGAGCTCAACGAGGGTGTGGTTGCGCTGTTGCCCTGCGTGAACGCACAGAAAGCTCACTTTAAACCACAGGAAATCGCCAACCTGCTGTGGGCCATGGCGAAACTGGTGGACAATGGGCAGGAGCGAACACCAGAGTTCAACGAGGCCGTGCCCGCGCTGTTGTCTCGGGTAAACGCACATAAAGACCGATTTGATGCACAGGGTATTACCAACCTGCTGTGGGCCATGGCGAAATTGGTGGACAACGGCCAGCAGCGGACACCAGGGCTCAACGAGGCCGTGGCCGCGCTGCTGCCCTGCGTGAATGCACAGAAAGACCAATTTATTCCTCAGCATTTCGCCAACCTGCTGTGGGCCATGGCGAAACTGGTGGACAACGGGCAGGAGCGGACATCAGAGATCAAAGAGGCCGTGGCCGCGTTGTTGCCCCACGTGAACGAACAGAAAGACCAATTTAATGCCCAGGGTATCACCATCCTGCTTTGGGCCATGGCGAAACTGGTTGACAGCGGGCAGAAGCGGACACCAGCGCTCAAAGAGGCCGTGGCCGCACTGTTGCCCCACGTGAATACACAGAAAGCTAACTTTAAACCACAGGAAATCGCCAACCTGCTATGGGCCACGGCGAAACTGGTGGACAACGGGCAGGAGCGGACACTGCAGCTTAAAGAGGCCGTGGCCGTGCTGTTGCCACAAGTGAACCCAGAGAAAGCTAACTTTAAACCACAGGAAATCGCCAGCCTGCTGTGGGCCATGGCGAAACTACTGGACAACGGGCAGGATAGGACACCAGAGCTTAAAGAGGCCCTGGCCACGCTGTTGCCACACGTGAACGCACAGAAAGATAACTTTACACCACAGGCTATCGCCAACCTGCTGTGGGCCATGGCGAAACTGGTGGATAGCGGGCAGGAGCGGACACCAGAGTTTAACGAGGCCGTGGCCGCGCTGTTGCGCCACGTGAACACACAGAAAGCTAACTTTAAACCACAGGAAATCGCCAATCTGCTGTGGGCCACGGCGAAACTGGGTGAGTTCGTTGAGCTGAACATGGTTACCTCTATGTTCGAATCGCTTGTTTACCGAATCAGTGAAACCCCTCAGCTCTCACAGCAAAACATATTGATGTCTCTCTGGGGAGTAATGGTTTGCTGTGCCAGGTTGTCTCTAGACTCCAATAACAATAACTGGCTTGAAAAACACATGGATGACCTGTTTACTCGTCTGGAAAACACCTCCCCAGACAATGAAGAAGATCAATCCATCACTGCTATGGCCGCAAGCTGGCTTGGGAGAGCGTGCCCGGTCGTCCCCCATTACCAGACTACCATGTCAAAACGTCAATCCGACTTTCGCGATCAACTCCAATCAAGCTTTCCCTCTTTGCAGATTGAAGAAGAAAAGAGTCTGAACTCATTGCCTCCGGTTGACCTGCTACTGCCAGATCACAACATGGTGATTGAAGTTCAGGGTCCCTCTCATTACGTGGGTGGTGATTTCAAAACCAGGAATGGTTCGACGCTGCTGAAAATCGCACTGTTGCAAAAAGCAGGATTTGAGGTCATTGAAATCCCAATTAACATGCTTTGGAACCGGAATTCAATGAAACGATGTATTGATCAAATAAAGGCCAGGGTAGACATCTCGTCACAACGTCATGGCTCTGTATCAG
>NZ_JBLYNS010000350.1:0-1769 GCF_049310205.1 Endozoicomonas sp. ALC013
GCTTCTTCAAGGCGTGGGCAATATAGACATACCAGAGTCAAACAGTGGGATAATCCCTCTCGCGCTTTCCCAGGGCATAACGAATTTTACCAATCTTCTGACGCACGCCCTTCTCAAAATCTAATGTTCCGCTCAGTGAACTCTGCTCAAGATTTCAATGCCCTCATTAAACAAGAAGTAATGGATGGTCTGGTGAGTAAATCGGATCGTTTCGGCCATCGCTATGATGGAAGAAATCACGGTCAATATGCCAGTTCAATTAAAAAATACACGTCAGCTGCTAAAAGACCGTTAAATCGAGCGGAACAAAGCCAGCTGATGCGTTTGCTGCAAAATTTCACAGCAACCCGGAGCTGGAATTGGCGAAGCCTGACGACAACACTGCATTCCTTTACTTCAGCGGGTGTTTTTACCCTCCATAACCCCATAGATGAGCGTGTTGAGCGTACTCAAGCTGCCTTATTGTCAACGCTACTTGATGCAATAATATTTCACTGCAACCAAAAACCTGAAGCGAGGAATATTGATCCCCAAGGCATAGCCAATCTGCTGTGGGCCATGGCGAAACTGGGTGAGCTCGTTGAGTTGAACGTGGTTACATCCACGTTCGAGTCGCTGGTGTACCGAATCAGTGAAAACCCTCAACTCTCTCAGAAAGCCATATTGATGTCTCTCTGGGGAGTAATGGTCTGCTGTGCCAGGCTGTCTCTGGTCTCCAATGCCAATAAAAATCACGTGCTTGAAAAGCCCATGGATGACCTTTTTACCCGTCTGAAAAATACATTCCTGCACAATGAAGAGGATCAACGCACCATTGCCCTGGCCGCAAGTTGGCTTGGCAGAGCGTGTCCGGTCGTCCCCCATTACCAGATAATGATTTCAAAACCTCAATCCGACTTCCGTGAACAACTCCAATCCCACATTCCATCTTTGAAGATTGAAGAAGAAAAGAGTCTGAATTCATTACCTCCGGTTGACCTGCTACTGCCAGATCACAACATGGTGATTGAAGTTCAGGGTCCCTCTCATTACGTGGGTGGTGATTTCAAAACCAGGAATGGTTCGACTCTGCTGAAAATCGCACTGCTGAGAAAATCAGGATTTGGGGTCATTGAAATCCCGATTAACATGCTTTGGAACCGGGATTCAATGAAACGATGTATTGATCAAATAAAGGCCAGGGTAGACATCTCGTCACAACGTCATGGCTCTGTATCACTTAAAAGAAGGTGGGCAGATCAGGCATACGTTACTGCTGATAGAGGCAGGCAACCCTCAGATCACGGTTACCTGACTGCCGAAGAACATTCAGATGAGCAAACCGGTAAACCGGCAAAGAGGAAGAAAACAAACAACCAGTAATTGCCTTCCTCCTATCATGACTCTAGATCCGTTTTCACACGCCGGAAAGAAATGCCAGTGTTGAACACCTGTTGCCCCGGATGATTTGAAAATAACGGGTTGATGGCATCAGGAGTAGATGTGTTTCCCCAACCGTTTACGTTTATAGACGTTGTAGCAAAATGAACTTTTGAACAAAACCGCAGTCTGCTTTTTATATTTTCATTAATTAATGAAATATAATTATGGATAGAACCTCTGCTGGTATCAGTGGTCAATACACAAGATCAAATAATGATTACAACCAACCAAATGACCATGCCGCTTCTTCAAGGCGCGGACGATACAGACATAACACAGTCAGACAATGGGATCCTCCCCCCCGCACAGCCCCAAGGCGTAATGAATTTTACCAATCTTCTACCGCG
>NZ_JBLYNS010000351.1:0-1766 GCF_049310205.1 Endozoicomonas sp. ALC013
CGTACACGTCAAACTCATTGAAACCATGTACTACGTTCGTCCTGAGCCTGTCGAAGGACGTGAACTCCGGCCTCATGTATTGTGCCAATCACCCTTCGATGCTTCGACAAGTTCAGCACTCAGGATGAACGGAGATCGAGCCCAAAATGTGGAAATTATTTCGGGACAATTCCTAAGCAGTTGGCCGAGAATAGACTGCCCTGCTGATCAGGGATGCTTCTTTTTTGGGCGGTTGACGGGCTGGTTTTCGATGGTGCAAAAAAAGAAATTGGCTAATGGATAAACGATGGTGTGACTTTTTAAACCCTAAAATAAAAAAAATAACTCGAAAATTTTACGTCACTGCATAGACGAACAGGAATACATAATTACATCTGAATAAACGGCCATCAATAAGGTAGAAGGATTAAAACGCTACTTTTTTCGCTAATTTTAATTAGTTTTACCACCATTCAAGTATAAAGATAACACGACACTTTTAACGTAGGCATCGCGCCCACTAAAAAAAACATAACCCGGGAACTTTTACGTCACTGCATAAACGAACAAGGGAGTGCGCCGTCATTTTTTGTGCACTTTCTAATGTACTGTTATGCACTACTACATCATTTCAATGAGATTGACGTGTACCAACTCCGTTCATCCTGAGCGGAGTCGAAGGGTGCTGGCACGATCTATCATGGCCCGGAGTTTGCGCCCTTCGATGCTTCGACAAGCTCAGCACTCAGGACGAACGGAGTGCTGAGGCTTACGATAACGACAACCCGTCAAACTCATTGAAACCATGTACGACAACATCAGGAGTCCTGTTTATGATTCAGCAACCCATTCAGCAATCCATTCAGCAACCATTATGTGACACGTCTTCCCAATGTTCAGGGAATGGCGCCGAATATTCCTGGCTCGGCCATGGCGTTGCTATTTCTAAAGCATTTGCGAAATCATTGATTCCAACAGAAGATCCTTGCCTCGGTTTCAACTCCCGCAAAGCAGTGGAAGATCTTCTGCGACTGGCCACAGCAACTATCCTGCCGTCGAGTTCCATCCTTTTCATAGCGAAAGATATGGCCAGTGCCTGGTCCGGGAGCGGTTCGCCCGGGCCGGATACAAAACCGGAATTACCACAGACATCAAAAGAAACCCGGGAAGAGGCTCAGGAAAAAGAACCCGGCTCGAAAGACGTAACCTTTCAACAGCCATCCACGGCCCGCTATCAAGGGAGTCAGGGAACCAAAGGGCTACTTGCCCTTGGCACGCTGGCCAGCTCTTTTCAGTATGCGAATTCGAAACAGATTAATAATGCAGAAGACCTGGGCAAGATTGGTCGACATCCCGAATTTCCACCAAACGGCAAATATCAACAGACAGCGGATATTGTTGTCAGTAAAGACCATAAACCCATTGGCACATTCACCGGGGAGTACGATGGGCAGTGCCATACTATCAGCGGCCTGTCTGACTGTTTTGTTGACACTCTGCAAGGCAACATCAGTGACCTTCAGTTTACTCGTGCCAATATAAAAAATTCCGCGAAGCCGACCGGGTTAGCAGCCTGTGTTGTTGATGATACTGGCACAGTCAGTAATATCCGGGCGAAAGATGTTCATATTGTCAACTCGGGTGACTATGCAGACGCCGGCATCGGGGGGGGGCGGGTTTACGGAACGGTTGACAAAACCATGGCTGTGAACAGCACGGTCAAAACCAAGGGTGAATCAGCATACGCCGGCATCGGGGGGGGGAGGGTTTACGGAACGGTTGACAAA
>NZ_JBLYNS010000352.1:0-1758 GCF_049310205.1 Endozoicomonas sp. ALC013
ACCCGCGTAAACGCACAGAAAGACCAATTTAATGCCCAAGGTGTCACCAACCTGCTGTGGGCCATGGCGAAACTGGTGGACAACGGGCATGAGCGGACACCAGAACTGAACGAGGCCCTGGCCGCGCTGATGCACCACGTGAACGGGCAGAAAGTTCTCTTCAAACCACGGGAAATCGCCAACCTGCTGTGGGCCATGGCAAAACTGGTGGACAGCGGGCAGGAACAGACACCAGAACTCAACGAGGCTGTGGCCGGGCTGTTGCCCCACGTGAGCGCACTGAAAGCTAACTTCAGACCACAGGGTATCGCCAACCTGCTGTGGGCCATGGCGAAACTGGTGGACAACGGGCAGGAGCAGACACCAGGGCTTAAAGGCACCGTGGCCGTGCTGTTGCCCTTCGTGAACGCACAGAAAGACCAATTTATTCCTAAGCATATCGCCAACCTGCTGTGGGCCATGGCGAAACTGGTAGACAACGGGCAGGAGCGGACACCAGAACTGAACGAGTCCGTGGCCGCGCTGTTGACCCGCGTAAACGCACAGAAAGACCAATTTAATGCCCAGGGTGTCACCAACCTGCTGTGGGCCATGGCAAAACTGGTGGACAAGGGGCATGAGCGGACACCAGAACTGAACGAGGCCCTGGCCGCGCTGGTGCACCACGTGAACGGGCAGAAAGTCCACTTCAAACCACGGGAAATCGCCAACCTGCTGTGGGCCATGTCAAAACTGGTAGACAACGGGCAGGAACGGACACCGGGGCTTAAAGGGGCCGTGGCCGTGCTGTTGCCCTTCGTAAACGCACAGAAAGACCAATTTATTCCTCAGCATATCACCAACCTGCTGTGGGCCATGGCGAAACTGGTGGACAACGGGCAAAAGCGAACACCAGAGTTCAACGAGGCGTTGGCTGCGCTGTTGCCCCAAGTGAGCGCACAGAAAGCAAACTTTACACCACAGGGTATCGCCAACCTGCTGTGGGCCATGTCAAAACTGGTGGACAACGGGCAGGAGTGGACACCGGGGCTCAAAGAGGCTGTGGCCACACTGTTGCCCCAGGTGAACGCAAAGAAAAACCAATTTATTCCTCAGCATATCGCCAACCTGCTGTGGGCCATGGCAAAACTGGTGGACAACGGGCAGGAGCAGACACCAGGGCTCAAAGAGGCTGTGGCCTCACTGTTGCCCCAGGTGAACGCACAGACAGCTAACTTCAAACCACAGGAAATCGCCAGCCTGCTATGGGCTACGGCGAAACTGGTGGACAACGGGCTGGAGCAGACATCAGGGCTCAACAAGGCCACGGCCGCGCTGTTGCCCTTCGTGAACGCACAGAAAGATAACTTTACACCACAGGCTATCGCCAACCTGCTGTGGGCCATGGCGAAACTGGTGGACAACGGGCAGGAGCGGACACCGGGGCTCAAAGAGGCCGTGGCCGCGCTGCTGCCACTCGTGAACACAGCGAAAGCTAACTTCAAACCACAGGAAATCGCTAACCTGCTGTGGGCCATGGCGAAACTACTGGACAACGGGCAGGATACACCAAAGCTTAAAGAGACCGTGGCCGCGCTGTTGCCACTCGTGAATGCACAGAAAGATAACTTTACACCACAGGCTATCGCCAACCTGCTGTGGGCCATGGCGAAACTGGTGGACAACGGGCAGGAGCGGACACCAGAACTGAACGAGTCCGTCGCCGCGCTGTTGCCCCACGTGAACGCATTTAAAGACCAATTTATTCCTCAGCATATC
>NZ_JBLYNS010000353.1:0-1752 GCF_049310205.1 Endozoicomonas sp. ALC013
CGAGAAACTGGAATCACCGCCTGAACATCTTAAAAACATCCTGCTCACCCAGTATCGTGAGACACGCTTCCAGATTCGACAGTTAGTCATGCAACTCAGGGATCAACAACACGATCCAAATGTTGACAGCGAGAATTACATCGCCGGGATACTTCATGACTGCCTGAGCGACATTCAGGAGTGCGCTCCCGTTATTCACGACCGCTTTACCCTGAGTTTTCTTAATTTGGAAGCCTTACGGGGAGGGCTGGGCGGGAAGCTCTTCAATGTCAGGAGTGAGCTGTTTGATCAATTTATCCAGTCTTTCCTGCTTGAGCTGCAACGGGAGAGGTTGGTTGATATACCACCAGGCATGGAGGTTCACTGGAAGCACAGTTTGCACAATCTTTTCTGTGAGCATCTGGGGCTTCCCCATATCGTTGACACTTCGGCACCGACCCATCTGGGTGATGACCTTACCCGGCGATTTCTTGCGGCTGCATCACTGTCAGTCAATGCCTGTACCATCCTGCGTCAACTCTCGTCCGGGTGGTCTGACCAGCTCAGTGCAACCCTGCAAAAACTGGGTGTACAGGTATGGGAAACCGACGTTATTGCCCCCTTTGAACTGACTTCAGAGAGAATGGGGACGCTTGAAAGCGCACTCTTTAAACCGGTCAATCATTTACTGCAAACAGGCGGAGAACAGTCCCTTGATCTCAGGACCGTCATCGAAGAAACTGGCGATGGCAACTATTACCTTGGCCGGTACCGGGAAAAGTTACTGGCCTGGGTGGCCAACCATTTCTGTGAATCATCGGCCAAGGTGTTCGCCACTATTCCTGCAGGTGTCGATTCGGCCTGGTATATCGGCACCATCAAGCAGCTTTTCTTCTGGGTATTTAATCATGACCAGTACTTGCCGACGGGGCTGGCGTGTACTTTTAATGCGAATAATCACACCTCGCTGACATTGCCGCATTTAATGTCCATTGACTTCTCAACCTGGCCTGAAACCACCATTTATGCCCTGCTCACCCAGGCAATGGAGCAAACCGATAAGGCCCGTCATATTGCCTCGTTTTTCCTGCAACACACCACCATCGAACAGCTTGGTAAAATACCAGCGATGGTGACCAGGGCGCTTGCCAACCAACTCAGTGAGAAGCTGATTAAGCACGATGACACTTTTAAAGAAACGTTATACAAATGTGTAGTTGATCATTTTACCTCTGTTACAACGTTCATTACTCCCGGCATTTCTCCAGGCATTGCTCCACGCGTACTGGACTGGCTGATCGATACACCGCTGCTGAAGCCGGTCTTATTGAGACTTCAACAACAGGGAATAAATGTGTTGTCAATCACATCACGCCTGGCCAGCTGGCAGGTCTCTGATTTTTCCCACGAGGATATGAAAAAGTTACTGACACCCCATGATTGCCAGCGACTGTTCAAACAGGCCCTTATTCTGGGGCAGTCAGAAACCCTGTCCAATCTTTTGTTAACCGGTCATTGTGATCCATTGACCAGCTTCTTGAACGATGATCTGGACACCCCCCTGGCGTGCTTTGCAAGTTCCGGTAATTTGCCTGCATTGGAATACCTGCTGAAACCAGGCAACCCGCAGGTTAACCGGAAAAATATCCATGGCTCGACGCCCCTGCACATCGCTGCCGAAAAAGGGCACGTGGCGTTCGTCAGGGCGTTACTGACCATCGACGGCATTGACGTCAATGTGAAGAGTAACGATGGCTTTACGCCCCTGCACTG
>NZ_JBLYNS010000354.1:0-1728 GCF_049310205.1 Endozoicomonas sp. ALC013
TTAGTGCCTGTCAGAAAACCCATGAATAATCCGACTCAACAGGCACTGACAAAATTTTTTTGAACACAAAACAGGCCACTCATGCCTGTCGCCCCCCTTTTTTGATCAAAACTTAAACATTTCCACGTTTTTCGGGTGCCCGTAATCTTCACCCAACGATGATCGTTTGTTTTCTCGTACGCTTCTCCGTTCAGGCTGTTTTTTTGACAGCCTGACTGGATTGCTTTTGCAGTATAGAGCCCAAGCGGTGCAGATTGGTTCCTAAAACCGCCAGGCCAACATACCGACGATAACCGTCAATCCCTGAGTCCGGACATCGGTCCAGTCCGTGCTGCTCAAGTGCATTAATGTCGGACTCTACCGCGGAATGCTTCTTCATTGCCCTGACAAACTCAGGGTGTCGTTCACGCTTCCGGTCTTGTTCAGACCACCGCCCCTTTTTGGGTAAGACGGCTCGGTCAAGAAATGTTTCCAGCTTTTCAAGGTTCTCTTTTGACCAGAATCCCCGGTCATAACTGACCTGCGATACTTCAGGAAACCGCTGTTTTGCGCCTTTAGCTATGGCTACAGTCACCTGGTCATCAGTCTGTTTTTCCATGACCAAATGGTGAAGGGTGAAACCAAACTGATCTTGCAGTACACACACCCTGAGACCAAGTTCTACAGGAACGCCTGCTTTTCCTTTACTGATCCATTCCGTATGGCGTTCAAATAACGAAAAAACCTTCTCACTGTGCGGAATGGTTTCATGGTTCAGTACACGACGGATAATCAGTTGACACTGGTAGTCTGCATCTTTTATCCAGCGCTCCAGCTCTTTCAGTCGTAAGTCTCCGGGTATCCGTGCTTTCAAGAGATTCAAGGTTATTTCAGCCTTGCGGATAAGCTTCTGGCTGTAGGCTACATACTCAGCATGGACGGTTTCGATATCATGCTGTCGTGCTTCACGAAGCGACTCATTAGACGACGTTGACCGTTTCAGGTTACGGGCTTTGTGAAAACGCTTTTTGTGCTGATCCTGCAAGTAGTTGCTCTGTCGCCACAGGCTTTCCTGCTGCTCTGACGACAGGCAGGCTGCCCACTCGATCATCTTGCGAACGGCATCCCGGAGCAGGTTAATATCCGTTGGAAAGTGGGCATTGGTTTTTACGACAAACGAGTCAGCGCGGGCGCATATCCGCTCTTCTTTTTTTTTACCAGCTGGTGACCGGCATTGACCACAATCTGGTTGATCCCGTCCAGTATTTCCGGGGTGAACAGGGCGATATTATCCTGCAAAGTCTGGATGTGATAAGAGTGGGTACAGTACGGTCCGTGTCCGAGCATTTGCCGCAACGTACCGTGTTCATTGGCCAGCTCCTGAAGGCGGTCGTAGTCGCAGTTGATGGTCAGACGCAGGGTGCCAAAAATCAGTATTTTCCAGAGATCCATACCAGGGCGGCCATTGTCACGGCTGGCGGGTATCATTCGCTCAAGGGCGCGGAAAACCTGCTCTCTCAGCTCTGGGGTGATCCAGATATGCTGAAAAGCCCGCAAGAGCCGGGGTATGTCGTCCCTGGATTTGGGGTTGAAGGTGATGGCAGAGATATCGACCTCGCCTAACTGCATTTGTGGCTTGATGGTTTGGCGCATGAGTGAGAAAACAGCCTGTCAGTGGAAATCTTCAATGATTAAGTTAGGTCACAGACTGCTGTTTTCAAGGGCTGATGGGTTTTCGGACAAGCACTA
>NZ_JBLYNS010000355.1:0-1713 GCF_049310205.1 Endozoicomonas sp. ALC013
CAGATCCGGTAGACTCGACGCATTGAACATGAACATCGGTAACAAGTTCAATTGCGGTATCCCCGAAAAATGATGCTTGCTGATAACCTGTGAAAAATTAAGGAGAAATGCTATGGGTCTGTTTGATGCCTTACTGGGCAATGCAGGTGAGATGAGCAATACGGAAGCAATGGAGGATCTGGCAACCATTCTTAATCCGTCGGAGTCCATAGAGCTGGCCTATAAGCTGGTGCGGGATATGGTGGTTTTGACCAATCACCGGTTGATTTTGATCGACAAGCAGGGGCTTACCGGACGCAAGGTTGAATATCGCTCAATACCTTATAAGTCGATCACTATGTTTACTGTTGAGTCTGTAGGCCATTTTGATCTGGATGCTGAACTGAAACTATGGATTTCCGGCCAGCCAGAGTCAATGCAGATGGAATTTAACAGCAAAACCAATATTTATAAGCTTCAGGCACTCCTGGCGGCAAAAGTGGCAGGGCAGTAATTGCTTGCCAGCCAGTCGTTGATAAAGGCCACCATCGTGGCCTGTTCGGTTTAGCCCTGGACTCTCAGCAGGTTTGAGAGTGCCGGATTGGGTTTGTCGGCGGCTTTGAAAATCAGTGCGATTTTGCCAATGGTTTGAATGAGATCAGAGTTTGTGGCGCTGATCAGTTCGCTGACCAGTTGCTGGCGGGTTTCCCGGTCGCCAATGGCGAATTTCACCTTGATCAGTTCATGGTCATTCAGTGCGCGTAATGTTTCTTCAACCACGCCATCTGTCAGCCCCTTGTCTGCCACAATGACGACAGGGTTCAGGTTGTGGCCGATGGTACGGAAATGCTTCTTTTTGGCTGCATTCAAGCTCATGTTTGCTATTCCTGATAATTTCTTTAATAACGAATCGTCATACACGATATCTGATGATGGGTATGACCGTATTTTTCCAGAGAAGTTTTCGTTAATGCAGGTTGGGGACAGAAAAGTACTGTTCATGGAGCGCTTAACGGTCATTGACTGGGTGTCGAAGAGAGCGAATTAATGTCCAGCGCCGTGGACTGCGGAATGGGTCTCAGGCTGGCAGCATTTAAGTCACTCGACAGCATATGCAAGCTTCTGGTGGCGCATGCTATCGCTTTCTGGCTGCTGAGGGAAGTGTGCCTGCTGTTCGAGGCTGCCCGTATAAGTGGTGACCTGTCTCTTCGGCAGTGGTTGAACAATACGTATTATGCTGATGGTGTTACAGCGGTTAGTGATTACTGAATCCACAATAATAAACATTCCAAAGCGTTTGATCAGCACAAGTGTGTGGAAAGTGTTGGCTTGTGGTGCGTAATAACCCCTAATCATCCGCTTAATCTTTTATTGTCTTCTGCTGTCACAGCCATGCTGTATAAGATATTATCACCATGACTTTTACTTTAAGTAGTTAACCAAATGAAATCGTATTTTCTGACTAAGTGGGCAGTCACTCCCGGCAACTGCTCCTGCGTTGCTCTAGCTCCTGCATCCATGCAGTCGTGCGGCGTTACAACTACGGTCACATAGCTACGGCTATGCTCCCTACGTTGTGCCTTGCATAGTAACTGCCCACTTAGCCAGAAATATACGATTCCATTTGGCCAACTACTTACCGGCTGATGGAAATCTCAGCTTTTGTCAGGTGTAAACTTTTACCCCTTTCAGTTTTCGGTTTGATGTTGCTCAAATATTTTTCAGGCAACGTCC
>NZ_JBLYNS010000356.1:0-1709 GCF_049310205.1 Endozoicomonas sp. ALC013
CCCAGCCTTCCTGCAATGCCGCGCCTCGTCATAGGAGCGCCCTGATACGCTGAGCACGCAACGAAACGTCAACAGGATCGTCTGCTCTGGGTACATAACAGAAGCACTCTTCATTATGTCACGTGACACTTTATTGAATGACTCAATGGCACTGGTAGCGGATATCGGTGGCACCAACGCAAGGTTTGCACTCTCACTGGGTGGCAAGCTGCAAACAGACTCGATACAAGTGCTGGCCTGTAATGACTTCGACAACCTTGATCATGCGGTCAGCCATTACCTGAAGCATCAGCAAGTCGCCGTGGATCATGCCTGCATGGCGTTTGCCTGCCCAGTGAGTGGCCAGACGATAAAAATGACCAACAACCATTGGGCATTCAACCAGTCTGACATGAAAGACACGCTGAAGTTGCTGTCCTTCAAAGTGATCAATGATTTTACCGCCCAGGCGCTTGCCCTCCCTGCCCTGCCTGAAAACACCCTGGTCAGGATTGGCCACGGAGAGGCAATCCCGGGGGCCACCAAACTGATTATTGGACCAGGCACGGGCCTTGGCGTCGCCGCACTGAAGAAGGTAGGCGATCATTGGCTGCCTCTGCCCGGAGAGGGCGGACATGCGGCGATTTCTCCCATATCTGCCATGGATAAGGAGATTCTCGGTATTCTTCAGCAGCAGCTGGGCTATGTTTCCTGGGAATCGGTACTGTGCGGTTCTGGCATTGAACGGCTGTATCAGGCCCACAGTATGTTGTCTGGCCAAACACAGACACTGAAAAATCATGAGATCACGGCCCAGGCCCTGGACGGAGAACCCCTCTGTCGCCAGACACTACTGCATTTCTGTGAACTGCTGGGCAGGGCCGCCAGTAATGCGGCACTGACCACCGGAGCCCAGGGGGGTGTATATATTGCTGGCGGTATTATTCCACGCTTCCCGGAGTTCTTCGCTCAATCGGACTTCAGGACATCGTTCGACCTTAACGATAAGATGGCCGGTTATCTGGCGGGTATCCCCACCAACCTGATTGTTCACGACAATCCCGGCCTGACCGGTGCGTGTGAAGCATTAGGCAACCCGTTGATCCATTGATTTTGCCTGGCTGACCCTGATCCGGGTCAGCTTCCAGAGATATTGGAAGAGCAGCAATTCGTCCACAACGGCCAGACAAATAGTGTTGACTGAGAGTGAATAATCGACCGCTCAATACCAGGACAGTGAGAACAGGTTATTACTCTCAGAAGAAGAACAATTACGTTATTTTCAAACAACCTGCTCAGGGTCATGACTGATCATCCCTGTAAGCCGTACAGGTGATTCCGTCGGGGCTACATGCCGACACCGAACATACACATGCTCGGCGACAATACCGGCAGCACCACCTACGACAAAACCTGCAAAAAAACCTGCCAAACTACCTGCCAAACTACCTGCCAAACTACCTGCATAAGGACCGGCAACCGCCGTAACAACAGGTCCGACAATAATTGCAACACCACAGGCTGTAGGCAGGCTAAAAGCCAGATTAACAGCTGTTCGTTCCAACAGTGAAACATTTCGTCCCATACACTTACACTGACAAAATATCGGTTCTGGAATAAATGGTGAATCAGAGGCTTCCGCACTCTGAGTCAGAGGCATTTGGATAATTGATGAAGTTGATGAAGATGCTTGCATTTCAAATTACCCTCAAAGATGTCTAAATCTTTTA
>NZ_JBLYNS010000357.1:0-1680 GCF_049310205.1 Endozoicomonas sp. ALC013
ACAGCTGACGATAACAGTGACCGGTGGATAGCGGTGCCGGATGCTGCAACCCTGGGCAAGATCGGCCATGACCCTGACTATCCACTCAATGGTACCTACCGACAAACCGGGGATATTGATGGTAGCCAGTTGGACCAGCCCATTGGTAATGATACTCATCCGTTTACCGGCAGCCTCCGTGGTGAAAACGGCACCATTGGTAATCTCAGCCATTGTCTGGTGCAAACCCTGGGAGCTGAAGGCCTGATCGATGGCCTGAGCTTTAACGGTGTCTTTATAAGAGACAATGGCCCGGTCGCGGTCGCGGCCTGTACCATTGAAGACGAGGCCATGGTCCGTAATATCCGCGTTAAAAATGCCCATGTAGAAGCCCTTGGCGACAGTGCGGGGATTGCCGGGGGGAATGTCCTGGGAACGGTGCTCAACACCACCGCAGTGAACTGCACAGTGGCAGCCTCCGCTGGTGGGGAATGCGCTGGATCAGCAGGGATTGGTGCCGGGTTTCTTTATAATGGCACGGTTGTCGGCACCACTGCGGTGAATTGCACATCCGCCAACTATGAATATTCAGGGGCCGCAGGCATTGGTGCCGGGAGGTTTATTGCAGGTTTTAAAGCAGTGGGGCGTCGTGATGGTCATGGCACCGTTGCCAACACCACGGCCGTGAACTGCAAAGTTGAAAACTCCGCTCGATATGGAAGTGCAGGCATTGGCGTGGGTACGGCTTTGAATCATGGCACGATTGCTCACACCACGGCGGTGGACTGTTCAGTCGAAAACACCGGTGATTATGGCGACGCAGGTATTGGCCTGGGCAACGCTGTTTTTTTTGACATGGTTGCCAACACCACCGCGGTGAACTGTACCGTGGCCGCTTCCGGTTTGCGTGGCAATGCAGGCATCGGCGCAGGGGGAGGCAGATTTCCTTTGGCAAATGTTGCTAACACCACAGCCGCAAACTGCACTGTGACAACCTCCGGCCCGGGCGGGAGCGCCGGTATCGGGGCAGGCATGATTGGTGGCGGATTTGAATCTGAGAAGATAGTTGGCACCACCGCATTGAACTGTACAGTGACAAGCTCCGGCAAGAGCGCAGATGCTGCCATCGGAGCGGGGGGATTTCCCTATTATGACAATATTGCCTGCACCACAGCGATCAATTGCGAAGTTGACAGTCAGTATGGAGATGCTGGTGTCATGGGTGGTCCTGAAGCGGGTATTTGTAATGTCCGTGTCAATGGAGACTGGCAAAACAATACCAACCTTGGTTGTCATCCCTGGCTGGATAATTCAGTTGCAGGTATTGACCCTGGTCTGCTGCCGCCGAATTATCGGCCCGATGTTTATAACTTTACGGCACTGGCAAACAATCAAATTCAACGGTGTGGGTTCTTCCCGACCGCAATGCCGACCACAATCCCAACAACAATCCCGACAACACCCCCCACCACTTCGGGTAAAAGCAGCTCAAGGGATGTGAACCTGAATCAAGCCGCTTTAGCCGCTATAGCCCTGGGCGGTGTACTCTTGGTGCTGGTGGTTGGCTTGTGCATCTTCCGCTACTATCGCAACCGGGCATCACCTGCGGCTGGCTATAGCCCCATATTGGCCGGGAGCACAGGGGACAATCCCGTGAACAGATCCCCCGAAGGCTCCGTGAACTCACTGCCCGATATTGCT
>NZ_JBLYNS010000358.1:0-1666 GCF_049310205.1 Endozoicomonas sp. ALC013
GCTGTGCCAGGTTGTCTCTGGTCTCCAATGCCAATAAAAATAACGTGCTTGAAAAGCACATGGATGACCTGTTTACTCGCCTGGAAAATACCTCTCCAAACAATGAAGAAGAACAATCCATCATTGCCATGGCCGCAAGTTGGCTTGGCAGAGCGAGTCCAGTCGTCCCCCATTACCAGACAACCATTTCAAAACCTCAATCCGACTTCCGCGATCAACTCCAATCACGCATTCCATCGTTGAAGATTGAAGAAGAAAAGAATCTGAACTCACTACCGCCGGTTGACCTGCTTCTGCCAGATCATAACATGGTGATTGAAGTTCAGGGACCGTCTCATTATGTGGGTGGTGATTTCAAAACCAGGAATGGTTCTACTCTGCTTAAAATCGCATTGCTGCAAAAATCAGGATTTGAGGTCATTGAAATCCCGATTAACATGCTTTGGAACCGGGATTCAATGAAACGATGTATTGATCAAATAAAGGCCAGGGTAGGCATCCCACCACAACGTCATGGCTCTCTATCACTTAAAAGAAGGTGGGCAGATGAGGCATACGTTACACCTGATAAAGGCAGGCAACCCTCAGATCCCGGTTACTTAACTGCCGAAGAACATTCAGGGGAGCAACCCGGTAAACCCACAAAGAGGAAGAAAACAAACAGCCAGTAATTGCCTTCCTCACATCATGACTCAAGAACCTCTTTCACATTCCGGGAAGGAATGCCAGCGTTGAACACCTGTTGCCCATACATCTCGCCCCGGATGATTTGCAAATAACGGACTAATGGCATCAGGAGTAGAGGTGTTTTCCCAACCGTTTATGTTTATAGATACTTCAGCAAAATGAACTTCTGAGCAGAACCGCAGTCTGCTTTTTATATTTTCATGAATTAATGAAATATAATTATGGATAGAAGCTCTGCTGGTATCAGTGGTCAATACGCAAGATCAGGTAATGATTACAACCGACCGAATGAACACGCCGCTTCTTCACGGCGTGGGCGATACAGACATGCCACAGTCAGACAGTGGGGTCATCCCCCCCGCACAGCCCCGGTACGTAATGAATTTTACTATTCTTCCGCCACATGCTCTTCTCAAAATCTACAGCGCCGTTCAGTAAACCGCGCTCAGGATTTTAATAACCTCATCAAACAGGAAATAATGGATGGTCTGGTGAATCAATCTGCTCGGATCGGTCATCGCTATGATGGGAGACATCACGGTCAATATGCCAGTTCAATTAAAAAATACACGTCAGCTGCTAAAAGACCGTTAAATCGAGCGGAACAAAGCCAGCTGATATGTTTCCTGAAAAATTTTAACGCAACGCAAAGCTGGAATTGGCGAAGTCTGACGACAACACTTCACTCATTCACTTCGGCAGGTGTTTTTACCCCTCATAAACCCATGGATGAGCGTGTTAAGCTTACACAAGCTGCCTTATTGTCAAGGCTACTTGATGCAATAATATTTAACTGCAACCAAAAACCTGAAGCCAGGGATATTGATGCCCGGGGAATCGCCAACCTGCTGTGGGCCATGGCAAAACTGGCGAACAACGGGCAGGCGCAGAGACCAGAGCTCAACGAGGCTGTGGCCGCGCTGTTGCCTCACGTGAACGCACAGAAAGCTCACTTTAAACCACAGGAAATCGCCAACCT
>NZ_JBLYNS010000359.1:0-1658 GCF_049310205.1 Endozoicomonas sp. ALC013
TGGTCCACAGCAGGTTGGCGATAACCTGGGCATGAAATTGGTTTTTCTGTGCTTTCACCTGGGGCAGCAGCGCGGCCACGGCATCTTTGAGTCCTGGTGTCCACTTTTGCTCGTTGTCCACCAGTTTCGCCATGGCCCACAGCAGATTGGTGATATCCTGGACATTAAATTGGTCTTTCTGTGCGATCACCCGGGGCAAAAGTGCGACCAGGGCATCGTTGAGCCGTGGTGTCCGCTTCAGCCCGTTTTCAACCAGTTTCGCCATGGCCCACAGCAGATTGGAGATATGCTGAGGAATAAATTGGTCTTTCTGCGCGTCCACGAGAGACAACAGGGCGGCCACGGTCTCGTTGAACCCTGGTGTCTGCTGCTTCGTATTTTCCACCAGTTTCGCCATGGCCCACAGCAGGTTGGCGATATGCTGAGGAATAAATTGGTCTTTCTGCGCGTTCACGAGAGGCAACAGGACGGCCACGGTCTCATTGAGCCCTGGTGTCTGCTGCCTCGTATTTTCCACCAGTTTTGCCATGGCCCACAACAGGTTGGCAATGTCCCGGGCATTAAGTCGGTTTTTCTGTGCGTTCACGAGGGGCAACAGGGCGGCCACGGCCTCGTTGAGTCCGGGTGTCCGCTCCAGCCCGTTTTCCAGCAGTTTCACCATGGCCCACAACAGGTTGGCAATGTCCCGGGCACTAAGTTGGTTTTTCTGTGTGTTCACGAGGGGCAACAGGGCGGTCAGGGCCTCGTTGAGTCCTGGTGTTTGCTCAAGCCTGTTGTCCACCAGTTTCGTAATGGCCCACAGCAGATTGGTAATGCCCTGGTCAGTAAGTTGGTCTTTCTGTGCGTTCACGCGGGGCAACAGGGCGGCCACAGCTTCTTTAAGCTCTGGTGTCCACTCCCCGTTGCCCACCAGTTTTGCCATGGCCCACAGCAGGTTGGCGATACCCTGGGCGTTGAATTGGTCTTTCTGTAGGTTTACGTGGGGCAGCAGGGCGGTCATGGCCACTTTGAACTCCGGTGTCTGCTTCTGCCCGCTGTGCACCAGTTTCGCCATGGCCCAAAGCAGGTTGGCGATTCCCTGGGCATCAATATCCCTGGCTTCAGGTTTTTGGTTGCAGGTAAATATTATGGCATCAAGCAAAGTTGACAATAAGGCCGCTTGAGTCGACTGAGCACGCTCATGCATGGGTTTATAAGGGATGAAAGTACCCGCTGAAGTCAATGAATGAAGTGTGGTCGTCAGGCTTCGCCAATTCCAACTCCGTGTTGGGGTAAAGTTTTGCAGCATACTTATCAGCTGGCTTTGTTCCGCCCGGTTTAACGATCTTTTTGCAGCTGACGTGTATTTTTTAATTGAACTGGCATATCGACTGTGATCTCTCCCATCATAGCGATGACCGAAGCGATCCGATCTTCTCACCAGATCATCCATTATTTCCTGTTTGATGAGGGCGTTAAAATCTTCAGCAGGGTTTACCGAGCGGCGCTGTAGATGTTGAGAAGAGCGTGTGCCAGAAGAATGGTAACATTCATTGCGATCCGGTGCAGTGCGGGGGGGATGATTCCATTGTCTGACTGTGGCATGTCTATATCGCCCACGCCCTGAAGAAGGGGCAGGGTTATTCGGTTGGTTGTAATCATTACCCGATCTTGTGTCA
>NZ_JBLYNS010000360.1:0-1637 GCF_049310205.1 Endozoicomonas sp. ALC013
TGAGGAATAAACTGGTCTTTCTGTGCGTTCACTTGGGGCAACAGCACGGCCACGGCCTCGTTAAGACCTGGTGTCCGCTCCAGCCCTTTGTCCATCAGTTTCGCCATGGCCCACAGCAGGTTGGCGATTTCCTGTGGTTTAAAGTTAGCTTTCTGTGCGTTCACGTGGTGCAACAGCGCGGCCACCGGCTCGTTGAGGCCTGGTGTCCGCTCCAGCCCGTTGTCCACCAGTTTCGCCATGGCCCACAGCAGGTTGGCGATTCCCTGAGTAATAAATTGGTCATTCTGTACGTTCACGTGTGGCAACAGCGCGGCCACGGCCCCGTTGAGTTCTGGTGTCTGCTTCTGCCCGTTGTCCACCAGTTTCGCCATGGCCCACAGCAGGTTAGTGATTTCCTGAGCACCAATATCACTGGCTTCAGGTTTTTGGTTGCAGTTAAATATTATTGCATCAAGTAGTGTTGACAATAAGGCAGTTTGAGTAAGCTTAACATGCTCATCAAAGGGTTTATGAGGGGTAAAAACACCCGCTGAAGTAAATGAGTGAAGTGTTGTCGTCAGGCTTCGCCAATTCCAGCTCCGTGTTGCGGTAAAATTTTGCAGCAAACGCATCAGCTGGCTTTGTTCTGTTCGATTTAACGGTCTTTTAGCAGCTGACGTGTATTTTTTAATTGAACTGGCATATTGCCCGTGATTTCTCCCATCATAGCGATGACCGAAACGATCCGATCTTCTCACCAGATCTTCCACTATTTCTTGTTTAATGAGGGCATTAAAATCTTGAGCACAGTTTACTGAACGGTGAATTAAATATTGAGAAGGGCGTGTGCCAGAAGAATGGTGAAATTCATTACACCCTTGGGTAGAGCGGGGGTGACTATCCCGCTGTCTGACTGTGGCATGTCTATATCGACCACGCCCTGAAGAAGGGGTATGGCTATTCGGTTGGTTGTAACCGTTACCTGATGTTGTGTATTGACCAATGATACCAGCAGAACTTCTATCCATAGTTATATTTCATTAATTCATGAAAATATAAAAAGCAGACTGCTGTTCTGCTCAGAAGTTCATTTTGCAAAAAAGTTTACTTGAGTCATGATGGGAGGAAGGCGATTACTGGCTATTTGTTTTCTTCTCTTCTTCTTTTTTGCTGGGTTGGTTTGCTCTGCTAAATGTTCTTCACCAGCCACGTATGCAGCATCTGCCCACCCTCTATTAAATGATACAGAGCCATGCTCCTGTGGGGGGATGCCTATCCTGGTCTTTATTTGATCAATATAGGGTTTCATTAAATCCTGATTCCAAAGCATGTTGGCCGGGATTTCAATGACCTCAAATCCTGATTTTTTCAGCAGTGCGATTTTCAGTAGAGTCGAACCATTCCTGGTGTTGAAATCACCATTCACGTAATGAGAGGGGCCCTGAACTTCAATCACCATGTTGTGATCTGGCAGAAGCAGGTCAACCGGAGGTAATGAGTTCAGGCTCTTTTCTTCTTCGATCCGCAAAGATGGAATGCATGATTGGAGTTGATCGCGGAAGTCGGCCTGGTTTTTTGAAATGGCTTTGTGGTAATGGCGGACCACCGGACACGCTCTACCAAGCCAACTTGCGGCCATGATCATGATGGATCGATCC
>NZ_JBLYNS010000361.1:0-1627 GCF_049310205.1 Endozoicomonas sp. ALC013
CAGCTACTCCCGATGAATACACGTCAGCTGCCACAACCAGAAAACTGACATACTCATAATTTCTGAAAACACAAGAGAACCCTCAACTTTCGCTGCTAAGAAAAATAACTATCATCACCCTGAAAAATTCTGGCTATCTTGCCAAATCATGATGTGTCAAAAGCTATCTTTTGTGCTTTAGCACCATGGGCAATGGCTTTAAACAAACTGTCCCAGCTATCAATCATTAACGTGAGAAAGAAGCTGGTGATTTTCCTCCATAATCGCTTTCGTGTAGGCTTCTTTGGTTTATTTAAAGCCTGCTGAAATTTTGGACAAGAAAATTCCTGAATCTGATCAACCAGGAATGCGAGAAAAGTAAGGTAGGCGAAATTCGTAGCCAGATGTTTTTCGCCATGACCGTAATTGTGTTCAAGTTGATAGCCTTGATTTTTCAGGGTATTAAACGTTTCATTTTCAATGCGCCATCTACAACGGCCTCCTCGCATCACGGATTCAACGGTATCATCGGTTAATTCAAGATCAGTTACCCAGCACCAGACATGCTGGATCCCTTTTTTGTCGATTTCAATGTAATCCAGAACATTAACCCGCTCTGTTTCATCCTGAAGATTGAGGGGGACGTTATTGGCGTAGCGGAATTTATGAGTCGTGTTATTTTTCTCATCAACGATTTTGTGGTGATGAACCTGGCCTTCGTCATAAAGGGCATTCATGGCCTCAATAAGCGACACATGGTTACCATCTTTGGCCACGATAATATAGTGCCAGCCATGCTCTCTGATCAGAGCAATGGTAGGGTTGTCCGCATATAGACCATCCAGAAGAATCACCAGTTTCAGGCGTGGATGGTCATGTTTTGTCTGCGCCAGAAAACGTCTTATTGCCGCTTTTTCACAATCATTTTTTGTGGAACCATCCTGTCGGCAAATTGCTTCCGGCGCTAAAGGAATGACGGTTTTTCTGGAAGGGTGGACAATACAGCCCCCCATAATATTGTGGTAAAAGGTTTCACTTTTTTTGCCCTCGTTTTTAATGCAGCAGTCATCACAGCGGCAGGTTCCCGAATAAAAGAGACCCGTACCATCAATAGGAAGCAGATAAAGATCTTTCAACTTGCCACATTCGAATGCATAAGCTTGCAGAGCACCATTGCGCTGAACGACAGAAAACAATTCTTTAAACGGCGTCTTCAACCCGAGTGGATTAACCGGGTCAACAACCTCTCTCATTCTGGTATCGGAGGGAACTTTGCCATCTTTTACGTGATAGAGCTTTTCAAGATTATGACAGCAGATTTCATCAAGCCGCTCTTCATCAAACCCTAATAGTGAATCGAACTTTTGATGCATCATCGCAAAAGCAGATTTCAGAAAGTTAGGAAAGGGTATCACGCATTTATTTGGACGATGATCTGGAATGCTGTCGAAGCATTCTGATACCTTTTTTATCAAGTAAGAAGCACTGAATTGCCTGACATTTTTCTGAATAGCCGTACCCATGACTGACTCGACGACAATGATTGAGTAATATGCAATTTTAGTCGAAGAATTGTGCGGGCATGATTTTTTTACCTCTTCTGTATCTCTCGTGGCTGTAGTGCTTCAGGATTCATCGGGAATTACTG
>NZ_JBLYNS010000362.1:0-1626 GCF_049310205.1 Endozoicomonas sp. ALC013
CTCGCCGGCATCGGGGGGGGGATTGTTTGGGTCGAAGGAACGGTTGCCAACACCACGGCGGTGAACAGCAGGGTCGAAACCTCGGGTAAAAATGCACTTGCCGGCATCGGTGGGGGGGGTGTTTGGGTCGAAGGAACGGTTGCCAACACCACGGCGGTGAACAGCACGGTCGCAACCTCGGGTACAGATGCAGACGCCGGCATCGGGGGGGGGATTGTTTGGGTCGAAGGAACGGTTGCCAACACCACTGCGGTGAACAGCACGGTCGAAACCTCGGGTACAGATGCAGACGCCGGCATCGGGGGTGGAGACGTTAGAGGAACGGTTGCCAACACCACGGCGGTGAACAGCTTTGTCAATGGCATTAAAGAGAATTCTGGATCTATCTCCAAGGATCAGCTTTTTTGCCAAACAGCAGACCCACGGGTGTTAACAGCCGATTGCTGTTTGAGAACTGATTTCCTGGTTGCATTGGATTCGTCGTACAGTGATGCTTGCAAGATAAAGATTAAAGATACAGAAACCCTGGGCAAGATTGGCCGACATCCCGACTATCCACTGGACGGTACCTATCAACAGACAGCGGATATTGTTGTCACTAAAGACTATCAATCCATTGGCAATGATACCCACCCATTCACCGGCGAGTACGATGGCGATTATCACAGGATCGACAACCTGACTAACTGTTTTGTTAAAAAGCTGAACCAAGGCACCGTTAGCAAGCTTCACTTTACCGGTGCCCAAATAAACTCCGAGGGGTCCACAGGTCTGGTGGCCTGTAAAGTTAATGGCACAGTCAGGGATATCCTGGCCGAAAATGCACATATTTCAACCTCGGGCAGGAATGCACCCGCCGGCATCGGGGGAGGGGAGGTTTTCGATGACGGCACGGTTGCCAACACCACCGCAGTGAACAGCACGATTAAAACCTCTGATTGGTATTCAAACGCCGGCATCGGGGCGGGAAGGGTTGGTGTCGGAGGAACGGTTGCCGACACCACCGCAGTGAACAGCAGTGTCGAAACCTCGCAATACAGTGCCGAGGCGGGCATCGGGGCGGGACTGGTTAAAGGGACGGTTACCGACACCCTGGCGGTGAACAGCACGGTCAAGACCTTGAGTTGGGGGTCAGATGCCGGCATCGGGGCAGGACAGGTTGATATTGGAGGAAAGGTTGCCGGTACCACTTCGGTCGACAGCAGGGTCGAAACCGAGGGTTTTTATGCATACGCCGGCATTGGGGGAGGCCAGGTTGAAGGGATGGTTACCAACACCACGGCGGTGAACAGCAGGGTCAAAACCTCAAACTCGAGTGTCAATGCATGCGCCGGCATCGGGGGCGGGCAGGTTAAAGGAACGGTTGCCAATACCGCGGCGGTGAACAGCACGGTCGAAACCTCGGGTGTCCTTTCAGGTGCCGCCATCGGGGGAGGGCTGGTTAAAGCGGGAGGAAGGGTTGCCAACACCACGGCGGAGAACAGCAATGTCACAACCTCGGGTAACGCTGCACACGCCGGCATCGGCGGAGGGGAGGTTGATATTGGCGGCACGGTTGCCAACACCAAGGCGGTAGATAGCCATGTCAGAACCTCGGGTATGAGTGCATGCGCCGGCATCGGCGGG
>NZ_JBLYNS010000363.1:0-1620 GCF_049310205.1 Endozoicomonas sp. ALC013
ATACCTTGAGTGCTGAAGTGGTCTTTCTCTTCTTTTGATTCGGCTTTGGTTTTCACATGGGGCAACAACGCGGCCACGGCCTCTTTGAGCTTCGGTGTCTTCCCCAGCTCCAGCCCGTTGTCCACCAGTATCACCACGGCCCACAGCAGGCTGATGATACCTTGAGACTTGAAGCGGTCTTTCTCTTCTTTTGATTCAGCTTTGGTTTTCACATGGGGCAACAGCGCGGCCACGGCCTCTTTGAGCTTCGTTATTTTCTCCAGCCCCAGCCCGTTGTCCACCAGTTTCGCCAGCGCCCACAGCAGGTTGGCGACTCCCTGTGGCTTGAACTGGTCTTTCTCTTCTTTTGATTCGGCTTTGGTTTTCACATGGGGCAACAGCGCATCCACGGCCTCTTTGGGCTTCGGTGTTTTCTCCAGCCCGTTGTCCACCAGTTTCACCAGGGCCCACAGCAGGTTGGCGATATGCTGAGTAATAAAGTGCTCTTTCTCTTCTTTTGATTCGGCTTTGATTTTCACATGTGGTAATAGCGCGGCCACGGCCTCTTTGAGCTTCGGTGTTTTCTCCAGCTCCAACCCGTTATCCACCAGTTTCGCCAAGGCCCACAGCAAGTTGGCAATACCTTGAGTTTTAAAGCGGTCTTTCTCTTCTTTTGCTTCGGCTTTGGTTGCCACATGGGGCAACAGCGCGTTCACAGCCTCTTTGAGCTTCGCTCTCTTCTCCAGCGCCAGCCCATTGTCCACCAGTTTTGCCATGGCCCACAGCAGGTTGGCGATATGCTTAGGAATAAAGTGGTCTTTCTTTGATTCTGCTTTGGTTTTCACCTGGAGCAACAGCGCGGCCACAGCCTCTTTGAGCTTCTTTCTCTTCTCCAGCTCGAGCCCGTTTTCCACCAGTTTCGCTATTGCCCACAGCAGGTTGGTGACTGCCTGTGGCGTGAAGTGGTCCTTCTCTTCTTTTGATTCGGCTTTGGTTTTCACATAGGGCAACAGCGCACACACGGCCTCTTTGAGCTTCGTTGTCTTCTCCAGCTCCAGTCCGTTGTCCACCAGTTTTGCCATGGCCCACAGGAGATTGGCGACTTCCTGTGGCTTGTAGTGGTCTTTCTCTTTTTTGGATTCGGCTTTGGTTTTCACATGGGGCAACAGCGCGGCCACGGCCTCTTTGAGCTTCGGCGTCTTCTCCAGCTTCAGCCCGTTGTCCACCAGTTTCGCCAGGGCCCACAGCAGATTAGCGGTACCTTGAGTGTTAAAGTGCTCTTTCTCTTCTTTTACTTCGGCTTTGGTTTTCACCTGGAGTAACAGCGCAGCCACGGCCTCTTTCAGCTTCGGTGTCTTCTCCAGCGCCAGACCATTGCCCACCAGTTTCGCCAGGGCCCACAGCAGGTTAGCGGTACCTTGAGTGTTGAAGCAGTCTTTCTCTTCTTTTAATTCGGCTTTGGTTTTCACCAGGGGCAACAGCGCAACCACGGCCTCTTTCAGCTTCGCTGTCTTCTCCAGCGCCAGCCCATTGTTCACCAGTTTCGCTACGGCCCACAGCAGGTTGACGGTACCCTGTGCATTAATACTCCTGACATCAGGTTTTTGGTTGCACTTATGTATTACAGGATCAAGTAAAGTG
>NZ_JBLYNS010000364.1:0-1620 GCF_049310205.1 Endozoicomonas sp. ALC013
TGTGCGATCACCTGAGGCAACA
This sequence comes from Endozoicomonas sp. ALC013, assembly GCF_049310205.1. Taxonomy (NCBI): domain Bacteria; kingdom Pseudomonadati; phylum Pseudomonadota; class Gammaproteobacteria; order Oceanospirillales; family Endozoicomonadaceae; genus Endozoicomonas; species Endozoicomonas sp. ALC013. The sequence goes on from NZ_JBLYNS010000364.1 coordinate 23, forward strand.
GTGCGGTCACGGCCTCGTTGAGTTCTGGTGTCCGCTCCTGCCCGTTGCCCACCAGTTTCGCCAAGGCCCACAGCAGATTGGCAATACCCTGTTGTGTAAAGCTGGCTTTCTGTGCGCTCACGTGGGGCAACAGTGCCGTCACGGCTTCGTTGAGTTCTGGTGTTGACTCCTGCCCGTTGTCCACCAGTTTCGCCATGGCCCACAGCAGATTGGCAATACCCTGTGGTGTAAAGCTGGCTTTCTGTGCGCTCACGTGGGGCAACAACGCGGCCATGGCCTCGCTGAGCTCTGGTGTCCGCTCCTGCCCGTGGTCCACCAGTTTCGCCATGGCCCACAGCAGGTTGGTGATTTCCTGTGGTTTAAAGTGAGCTTTCTGTGCGATCACTAGGGGCAATAGCGTGGCCACGACCTCGTTGAGTGCTGGTGTCTGCTCCAGCCCGTTGTCCACCAGTTTCGCCATGGCCCAAAGCAGGTTGGCAATAAACTGGACATGAAATTGGGTTTTCTGTGCGTTCACCCGGGGCAACAGCGCGACCAGGGCTTCGTTGAGCCCTGGTGTCTGCTCCTGCCCATTGTCCACCAGTTTCGCCATGGCCCACAGCAGGTTGGCGATATGCTGAGGAATAAATTGGTCTTTCTGTGCGTTCACATTGGGCAACAGCGCAGCCACGGCCTCGTTGAACCCCGGAGTCCGCTCCTGGCCGTTGTCCACCAGTTTCGCCAGGGCCCACAGCAGGTTGGCAATATGCTGGGCACTAAATTGGTCTTTCTGTGCGTTCACGTAGGGCAACAGCGCGGCCACGGCCTCGTTGAGCCCTGGTGTCCGCTCCAGCCCGTTGTCCACCAGTTTCGCCATGGCCCACAGCAGGTTGGCGATACCCTGTGGTTTAAAGTTATCTTTTTGTACGTTCACATGGTGCAACAGCGCGGTTACAGCCTCGTTGAGCTCTGCTGTCCGCTTCTGCCCGTTGTCCACCAGTTTCGCCATGGCCCACAGCAGGTTGACAATATTCTGGGTATTAAATTGATCTTTCTGTGCGTTCACATGGGGGAACAGCACGGCCACGGCTTCTTTGAGCTCCGGTGTCCACTCCCCGTTGTCCACCAGTTTCGTCATGGCCCACAGAAGGTTGGCGATACCCTGGGCATTGAATTGGTCTTTCTGTATGTTCACGTGGGTCAACAGGGCACCCATGGCCTCTTTGAACTCTGGTGTCTGCTCCAGCCCGTTGTCCACCAGTTTCGCCATGGCCCACAGCAGGTTGGCAATGCCCTGGGCCTTAAATTGGTCCTTCATTGCGCTCACGTGGGGCAACAGCGCGACAACGGCCTCGTTGAACTCCGGTGTCTGCTTCTGCCCGTTGTCCACCAGTTTCGCCATGGCCCACAGCAGGTTGGCGATACCCCGGGCATCAATATTCCTGGCTTGAGGTTTTTGGTTGCACTTGAATATTATTGCGTCAAGCAGAGTGGACAATAAGGAAGCTTGAGTTAGCTTGACACGCTCATCCATGGGGTTATGAGGGGTAAAAAAACCTGCTGAAGTCAATGAATGTAGTGTTGTCGTAAGGCTTCGCCAGTCCCAACGCCGTGTTATT
>NZ_JBLYNS010000365.1:0-1618 GCF_049310205.1 Endozoicomonas sp. ALC013
TTGGTTATCAACCGAGGATCAGGCAACGGGACAGCAAAACCTGGAAGTCGTAAAGGAGATCCTGGTTCGCCGTGGGAATACTCTGGTAGAACCACTGCTGACCGGCGTGACGGGCGAAGCAGTGGCGCTCGGAAATCAGGCATCAGAATCCACCGCGCTCAGAAACGCCGTGATGCCGTTCGTACAGGACCAGGTTCAGAAAGGTCACGTACTGGAACGGCTGGCCGCTTACGGAGTCGATGCGCTGGTAAACAGTGTCAGCAAGCATAAGGACGACCTTGCAGAGGATGTAAAAGCACTGACTCGTGCAAGCATGGACAAAGCCCTACCGGAACTTGAAGGGCTCCTGCACACAAGGTTACAAGCCTTGGCCGCCGCAATGAAAAAGGTGCCAGAGGATAAGCGTGACGTTGTGGCTGACTTGCGCCTGGCGGCAAAAGCTCAGAAGCCAGAGGAAAAGCCCGGCAGCGATAATAAGCAAACGACAGCGGACCATCAAAATCAACAGGATCACTGGCATGATGCCCGTCAGGCTGTTGCAGAGGAGCTGGGTAACCTGGCTGATGAAGCCGTCGACCTGGTCATTACACAAAGTGGTCAGTTGGAAGTGGTCAAGCCGATCCTTGAGGACAGTATTCGTGAGGTTATGGAGCTTTTCGTCAAAGAAGGGGCACTGTTTGTCGCGAGGCAGAACGGTGAACAATGCGACGACGTAAATGCCTTAGAGGGCGGCACGGCGCTGACCGAACAATTACCGGCGTTTCTGACCATAGCCACGGTTGAATTAATGGTTGAACTGCTGAGTGACCGTTTGCAATCCGGAGACTGGAAAACAGCAGTCGTTACCGAGATCACTGCCGGGGAGGAAACAGCAGACTCAGCCAAGATGATAGCCCGCAAAATAGACCGAATGCTGGGCGAAGGGCTTGCCGAGATGGTCAACGCGGTGGCCGATCAGGTGGAATCACTTCTGCAAAAACACCCATACATTACTGCCGAAGCTGTGCTTGGGGAATTGACCCGGCAAGGGATACACGACGGTGCTGCATGGGTAGGTGAGCTGGTGAATGGCCTGTTTGCCGGTGATGCCCGGGTCGTGTCCAGGGTAGTTGATAAGTTAACCGAACAGGCAGAGTCGCTGGTGCAGACCCTGGCGACTCACGGGCTTGGCTGGTTATCAACCGAGGATCAGGCAACGGGACAGCAAAACCTGGAAGTCGTAAAGGAGATTCTGGTTCGCCGTGGGAATACTCTGGTAGAACCACTGCTGACCGGCGTGACGGGCGAAGCAGCAGCACTTGGAAATCAGGCATTAGAATCCACCGCACTCAGAAACGCCGTGATGCCGTTCGTACAGGACCAGGTTCAGAAAGGCCACGTACTGGAACGGCTGGCCGCTTACGGAGTGGATGCGCTGGTAAACAGTGTCAGCAAGCATAAGGACGACCTGGCAGGGGATGTAAAAGCACTGACCCGGGCAAGCATGGACAAAGCCCTACCGGAACTGGAACAGCTTCTCCATAGACGGTTGCAAGCCCTAAGTACTGCGATGGAAAAGGGGGCAGACGATAAGCAAGGCGTTGTGGCTGACCTGCGCCAGGCGGCGAAAGCGCAGAAT
>NZ_JBLYNS010000366.1:0-1554 GCF_049310205.1 Endozoicomonas sp. ALC013
GGTGGCCTTGACCATGTCATAGCGGGCAGCGCTGTAAAGCCCATACAGGTTCAGGAACTGGTTGGCCAGATTCTTGATAATCGACACTTCGGTCGAGCGATGGTCCGCTGTATCGTTGGGTGACTGCTCCTCGTAGCGGAGGTACTGCCCCGCGGTACTGGTCATGTTCAGGAAGCTGTCCCGGAACTGCCTCTCCAGGGTCTCCAGCAAGTTGACGCAGCACACCTGTCGTTTTTCCGGCCAGGTTATGGAGTCTGACTCCTCGGCGGGTATGGCTGCCATAATTTCCCGGTTCTGATGCTTTATGGCCTCGGCCTGGTGGGCATAGTCGGCATAGATTGCCGTGGCCTGGCCGACATACCCCTTCAGCAGTTTCCGCTCAGTCACGGTGAACTGTGACGTAGCCGGTGGGCGGGAAAGCAGCGGCGCCAGGGCCGACGTGTCGTCCAGTCCCGATTCGCTGTAATGGCAGGGAACGGTGTCGTCATTCGGGAACACGGCATCATAATCTGTGGGGTTCTGGAAGATCTTCCGGTAATCAACCGGGAAGCGATTCCAGTCTCTGTATACCCCCATGTTGGCAAGGAAACGGGCCTGCTCACCTCGGATGATCCGGTTGGTGGCAACCAGATCCCCGGGTTCCAGCCAGCCCGACGGCAAGGTGAACTCATGATCGGCGACGGTGGCATTGTGTATCACCGACATCAGTTGTTCATCCGGCCCGGGGGTGCGCAGAACGTTACCATCGTTGAGGCGCTCCTCCGTGATCTGCCTGTCCAGATAGTCCGCAACCCCCTCCAGAACCTCCCGGAACGGTGCGGACATCCCGGAGGCATCACGCAACAGGGCATTGACCATGTTATCCATGCCCTGGGCATTGAATCCCCGGAAAAGCCCGGCCTCGCCGGTCTCTGCCATGGCAAACCCGGTGGCCAGGATCATCTGGGAGCGCGCTTGTGCCAGCCGTGAGTACATAGTCAGGAAGCGGTTGGCCAGGTTATCAACGATGATCTCCCTGGCCGGGTTTTCCCCGGGAGCTTGCGGGTTCATGGTCAGGCCACGGCTGGCATCATAGCTGATGCATTGCTGGGCAAGGCTGCTGATGGACAGGAAGTTATCCCGGAGCAGTTTGTCCATGGCCCGCAGGCCGTGGGCGCAACACACCAGCCGTTCAAGGGGCCATTTCAGATAGATCCGGTCGTTGATGGTTATCTCTTCACCAAAGTCCCAGATGGCCTGCAGCGCCCGGACATTGTTATTTTGGAAGTCGTTGATCTGCCACATATAGCGGTCATGGATCGCCTGGCCCCGGTCCGCATAAAGTTTCAGCAGTTTTTTGCCCTGCGGGCCTACCTGCGGCGGGTGGCTGTCGGTGACGGAGGCGGTGGGGGTCGCAACCGGTTGAGTGGTTTTATCCGGTACGATCGTTGGCGACGATGACTCAGCGTCAGTACGATCGTTAATGGCCGACGGGGTCGCCTCAGACGGGGTCGCCTCAAGGTGAGCTGTTGGTGTTTGGGAAGTGGATGTGGGTAGTGGTGAAGTGGATGGCTG
>NZ_JBLYNS010000367.1:0-1548 GCF_049310205.1 Endozoicomonas sp. ALC013
ATGGTTTGATCCTCTTCATTATCTGGTGATGTATTTTTCAGGCGAGTCAACAGGTCATCCATGTGCTTTTCAAGCACGTTATTTTTATTGGCATTGGAGTCTAGAGACAACCTGGCACAGCATACCATTACGCCCCAGAGAGACATCGATATAACTTGCCTGCAGAGCTGAGGGTTTTCACTGATTCGGTAGACAAGCGATTCGAATGTAGAGGTAACCACATTCAGCTCAACGAGTTCACCCAGTTTCGCCATGGCCCACAGCAGGTTGGCGATACTCTGTGGTTTAAAGTCAGCTTTCTGTGCCCTCACGTGGGGTAACAGTGCAGCCAAGGCCGCTTGGAACTCTGGTGTCCACTCCTGCCCGTTATCCACCAGTTTTGCCATGGCCCACAGCAGGCTGGCGATGTGCTGAGGAATAAATTGGTCTTTCTGTGCGTTCACGTGAGGCAACAGCGTGGCCACAGCCTCGTTGAGCGCTGGTGTCTGCTCCTGCCCGTTGTTCACCAGTTTCGCCATGGCCCACAGCAGGTTGGCAATCTCTTGTGGTTTAAAGGTAGCTCTCAGTGTATTCACGTGGGGCAACAGTGCGGTCACGGCCTCGTTGATTTCTGGTGTCGACTCCTGCCCGTTGTCCACCAGTTTCGCCATGGACCACAGCAGGTTGGCGATGTGCTGAGGAATAAATTGGTCTTTCTGTATTTTCACGCGGGGCAACAGTGCGAGCACGGTTTTGTTAAGCGCTGTTGTCTTCTCCTGCCCGTTGTCCACCAGTTTCGCCATGGCCCACAGCAGGTTGGTGATACCCTGTGGTTTAAAGTGAGCCTTTTGTGCGTTCACGTGGGGCAACAGGGCGGCCACAGCTTCTTTGAGCTCCGGTGTCGACTCCTGCCCGCTGTCCACCAGTTTCGCCATGGCCCACAGCAGGTTGGCGATATCCCGGGCTTTAAATTGGTCTTTCTGTACGTTCACGTGGGTCAACAGTGCGGCCACGGCCTCGTTGAGCCCTGGTGTCCGCTCCTGCCCGTTGTCCACCAGTTTCGCCATGGCCCACAGCAGGTTGGCGATTCCCTGGGCATTAAATGTGTTTTTCTGCACGTTCACGTGGGGCAACAGCGCGGCCACGGCCTCTTTGAGTCCTGGTGTCCACTCCTGCTCGTTGTCCACCAGTTTCGCCATGGCCCACAGCAGGTTGGCGATATCCTGGACATTAAATTGGCCTTTCTGTGTGTTAACCCGGTGGAACAGAGCGACCAGGGCCTCGTTGACTCCTGGTGTCCGCTCCAGCCCGTTGTCCACCAGTTTCGCCATGGCCCACAGCAGATTGGCGATATGCTGAGGAGTAAATTGGTCTTTCTGCGCGTTCACGAGAGGCAACAGGGCGGCCACGGCCTCGTTGAGACCTGGTGTCCGCTTCAGCCCGTTTTCCACCAGTTTCGTAATGGCCCACAGCAGGTTGGCAATGTCCCGGGCACTAAGTTGGTTTTTCTGTGCGTTCACGAGGGGCAACAGGGCGGCCACGGCCTCGTTGAGCCCCGGTGTCCGCTCC
>NZ_JBLYNS010000368.1:0-1543 GCF_049310205.1 Endozoicomonas sp. ALC013
GGGCAGAAGCGGAGGCCAGAGCTCAACGAGACCGTGGCCGCACTGTTGCCCCACATGAACACAAAGAAAGACCAATTTAATGCCCGGGAAATCGCTAACCTGCTATGGGCCATGGCGAAACTGGTGGACAACGGGCAGGAGCTGACGCCAGAGCTCAACGAGGCCGTGGCCGCGCTGTTGCTCCTCATGAACACAAAGAAAGACCAATTTAATGCCCAGGGGATCGCCAACCTGCTGTGGGCCATGGCGAAAATGGTGGACAACCGGCTGGAGCGCACAGCAGAGCTCAAAGAGGCTGTGGTCGTGTTGTTGCCCCACGTAAACGTACAGAAAGACCAATTTACTCCTCAGGGTATCGCCAACCTGCTGTTGGGCCATGGCAAAAATGGTGGACAACGGGCTGGAGCGCACAGCAGAGCTCAAAGAGGCTGTGGTCGTGTTGTTGCCCCACGTAAACGTACAGAAAGACCAATTTACTCCTCAGGGTATCGCCAACCTGCTGTGGGCCATGGCGAAAATGGTAGACAACGGGCAGGAGCACACACCAGGGCTCAAAGAGGCCGTGGCCGCGTTGTTACCCCACGTGAATGCACAGAAAGCTAACTTTAATCCACAGGAAATCGCCAATCTGCTTTGGGCCATGGCGAAGCTGGTGGACAAAGGGCTGGAGCGGACACCAGGTCTCAACAAGGCAGTGGCGGTGCTGTTGCCCCAAGTGAACGCACAGAAAGCTAACTATAAACCACAGGAAATCTCCAACCTGCTGTGGGCCATGGCGAAGCTGGTGGACAGTGGGCTGGAGCGGACACCAGGTCTCAACAAGGCAGTGGCCGTGCTGTTGCCCCAAGTGAACGCACAGAAAGCTAACTATAAACCACAGGAAATCTCCAACCTGCTGTGGGCCATGGCGAAACTGGTGGACAGTGGGCTGAAGCAAACACCAGAGCTCAAAGAGACCTTGGCCGCGCTGTTGCCCCATGTGAACGCACAGAAAGACCAATTTATTCCCCAGCATATCGCCAACCTGCTGTGGGCCATGGCGAAACTGGTGGACAACGGGCAAGAGCAGACATCAGGGCTCAAAGAGGCCGTGGCCGCTCTGTTGCCCCACGTGAACGCACAGAAAGACCAATTTATTCCCCAGCATATCGCCAACCTGCTGTGGGCCATGGCGAAACTGGTGGACAACGGGCAAGAGCAGACATCAGGGCTCAAAGAGGCCGTGGCCAGGCTGTTGCTCCACGTGAACGCACAGAAAGCTAACTTTAAACCACAGGAAATCACCAACCTGCTGTGGGCCATGGCGAAACTGGTGGACAGCGGACAGGAGCAGACACCAGTACTCAACGAGACCGCGGCCGCACTTTTGCCCCACATGAACGCACAGAAAGTTAACTTTAATCCACAGGAAATCGCCAATCTGCTTTGGGCCATGGCGAAACTGTTGGACAGCGGGCAGGAGCAGACACCAGTACTCAACGAGACCGCGGCCGCACTTTTGCCCCACGTGAACGCACAGAAAGACCAATTTATTCCTCAGCAT
>NZ_JBLYNS010000369.1:0-1468 GCF_049310205.1 Endozoicomonas sp. ALC013
CTTGGCGATATGCTGAGGAATAAAGTGATCTTTCTTTGATTCTGCTTTGGTTTTCACCAGGAGCAACAGCGCGGCCACAGCCTCTTTGAGCTTCGCTGTCTTCTCCAGCGCCAGCCCATTGTCCACCAGTTTTGCCATGGCCCACAACAGGTTGGCGATATGCAGAGGAATAAAGTGGTCTTTCTTTGATTCTGCTTTGGTTTTCATCTGGAGCAACAGCGCGGCCACAGCCTCTTTGAGCTTCGTTGTCTTCTCCAGCTCGAGCCCGTTTTCCACCAGTTTCGCTATTGCCCACAGCAGGTTGGTGACTGCCTGAGGCGTGAAGTGGTCCTTCTCTTCTTTTGATTCGGCTTTGGTTTTCACATAGGGCAACAGCACACACACAGCCTCTTTGAGCTTCGCTGTCTTCTCCAGCTCCAGTCCGCTGTCCACCAGTTTCGCCAGGGCCCAAAGCAGGTTGGTAACTGCCTGTGGCTGGAATTGGTCTTTCTCTTCTTTGGATTCGGCTTTGGCTTTCACATGGGACAACAGCACGTCCAAGGCTTCTTTGAGCTTCGGTGTCGTCTCCAGCTCCAGCCCGTTGTCCACCAGTTTTGCCAGAGACCAGAGCAGGTTGGTGGTCGTTTGAGTGTTAAAGTGGCCCTTCTCTTCTTTTGATTCGGCTTTGGTTTTCACATGGGGCAACAGCGCGGCCACGGCCTCTTTGAGCTTCGTTGTCTTCTCCAGCTCCAACCCGTTGTCCACCAGTTTCGCCAGGGCCCACAGCAGGTTGTTGATAGCTTGAGTGTTCAGGTGGTCCTTCTCCTCTTTTGATGCGGCTTTGGTTTTCACACAGGGCAACAGCGCACACACGGCCTCTTTGAGCTTCGTTGTCTTCTCCAGCTCCAGTCCGTTGTCCACCAGTTTTGCCATGGCCCACAGGAGATTGGCGACTTCCTGTGGCTTGAAGTGGTCTTTCTCTTGTTTTGATTCGGCTTTGGTTTTCACATGGCGTAACAGCGCGGCCACGGCTTCTTTGAGCTTCGCCATCTCCAGCTGCAGCCCATTGTCCACCAGTTTCGCCAAGCCCCACAGCAGGTTAGAGGTACCTTGAGTGTTGAAGCGGTCTTTCTCTTCTTTTGATTCAGTTTTGGTTTTCACCTGGGGTAACAGCGCAGCCACGGCTTCTTTCAGCTTCGGTGTCTTCTCCAGCGCCAACCCATTGTCCACCAGTTTCGCCATGGCCCACACCAGGTTAGAAATACCTTGAGTGTTGAAGCGGTCTTTCTCTTCTTTTGATTCGGCTTTGGTTTTCACATGGGGCAACAGCGCAACCACGGCCTCTTTCAGCTTCGCTGTCTTCTCCAGCGCCAGCCCATTGTTCACCAGTTTCGCTACGGCCCACAGCAGGTTGACGGTACCCTGTGCATAAATGCCCCTGGCTTCAGGTTTTTGGTTGCACTTATGTATTACAGGATCAAGTAAAGCT
>NZ_JBLYNS010000370.1:0-1445 GCF_049310205.1 Endozoicomonas sp. ALC013
GTTTACCGTTCATAAACCCATGGATGCGCGAGTTAAGCATACTCAAGCTGCCTTATTGTCAACGCTATTTGATTCAATAACATTTAACTGCAACCAAAAACCTGAAGCCAGAGATATTGATGCACAGGGTATCGCCAACTTGCTGTGGGCCATGGCAAAAATGTTGGACAACGGGCAGGAGCAGACACCAGAGTTCAACGGGGCCGTTGTCGCGCTGTTGCCCCACGTGGACGCACAGAAAGACCAATTTAAGACCCAGGGTATTGCCAACCTGCTGTCGGCCATGGCGAAACTGGTGGACAACGGGCAGGAGCGGACGCCAGAGCTCAACGAGGCCGTGGCTTCGCTGCTGTCCCATGTGAACGGACAGAAGAAAGACCAATTTAATTCCCAGCATATTGCCAACCTGCTGTGGGCCATAGCGAAACTGATGGACAACGGGCAGGAGCAAACACCAGCGTTCAACGAGACCGTGAGCGTGCTGCTGCTCCGAGTGAGGCCACAGAAAGCCAACTTCAAACCTCAGGAAATCACCAACCTGTTATGGGCCATGGCGAAACTGGTGGACAACAAGCAGGAGCAGACACCAGAGCTCAAAGAGGCTGTGGCCGCACTGTTGCCCTGCGTGAACACACAGAAAGCCCAATTTAATCCCCAGGATATCGCCAACCTGCTGTGGGCCATGGCGAAACTGGTGGACAACGGGTACGAGCAGACACCAGAATTCAACGAGGCCGTGGCCGCACTGTTGCCCCTCGTGAACGCACAGAAACCTGACTTTAAGCCACAGGGAATCGCCAACCTGCTGTGGGCCATGGCGAAACTGGTGGACAACGGACAGGAGCGAACACCTGGACTCAAAGAGACCGTAGCCGGACTGTTGCCCCTCGTGATCGTACAGAAAGACCAATTTAATGCCCAGGGGATCGCCAACCTGCTGTGGGCCCTGGCAAAACTGGTGGACAACGGGGAGTGGATACCGGTGCTCAACGAGGCCGTGGCCGCGCTGTTGCCCCTCTTGAAAGCACAGGAAGTGCAATTTAATGTCCAGGATATCGCCATCCTGCTGTGGGCCCTGGCGAAACTGGTGGACAACGGGCTGGAGTGGACACCCGGTCTCAACGAGGCCGTGGCCGGGCTGTTGCCCCAAGTGAACGCACAGAAAGCTAACTATAAACCACAGGCAATCACCAACCTGCTGTGGGCCATAGCGAAGCTGGTGGACAACGGGCTGGAGCAAACACCAGAGCTCAAAGAAGCTGTGGCCGCACTGTTGCTCCACGTGAATGCACAGAAAGACCAATTTAATGCCCAGGGTATTGCCAACCTGCTGTGGGCCACGGCCAAACTGGGTGAATTCGTTGAGCTGAACGTGGCTACCTCTACGTTCGAATCGCTCGTCTATCGAATCAGTGAGAACCTTCAGTTTTCTCAGGAAGGGATAT
>NZ_JBLYNS010000371.1:0-1440 GCF_049310205.1 Endozoicomonas sp. ALC013
CGGACACGCTCTGCCAAGCCAACTTGAGGCCATGATCATGATGGATTGGCCCTCTTCATTATCTGGCGAGTTATTTTCCAGGCGAGTCAACAGGTCATCCATGAGCTTTTCAAGTACGTCATTTTTATTGGCATTGGCGACTAGAGACAACCTGGCACAGCATACCATGACTCCCCAGAGAGACATCGATATCTCATTCTGAGTAAACTGAAGGTTATTACTGATTCGATAGACAAGCGATTCGAACGCAGAGGTAGCCACGTTCAGCTCAATGAGTTCACCCAGTTTGGCCGTGGCCCACAGCAGGTTGGCAATATCCCGGGCATTAAATTGGTCTTCCTGTGCGTTCACCCGGTGCAACAGCGCGGCCACGGCCTCGTAGAGCCCTGGTGTTTGCTCCTGCCCGTTATCCACCAGTTTTGCCATGGCCCATAGCAGGTTGGCGATTTCCTGTGGGTTAAAGTTAGCTTTTTGTCCGATCACGCAGGTCAACAGCGTAGCCACCGCTTCGTTGAACTCTGGTGTCTGCCTGTACCTGTTGTCTACCAGTTTCGCCATGGCCCACAACAGGTTGGCGATACCCTGTGGTTTAAAGTCAGCTTTCTGTACTTTCACGTGGGGCAGTAGCGTGGCCACGGCCTCGTTGAGCCCGGGTGTCGGCTTCTGCTCGTTGTCCACCAGTTTTGCCATGGCCCACAGCAGGTTGGCGATATCCCGGACATTAAATTGGTCTTTTTGTGCGTTCACGCTGGGCAACAGTGCGGCTACGGCCTCGTTGAGCTCTGGTGTCTGTTCCTGCCCATTGTCCACCAGTTTCGCCATGACCCACAGCAGGTTGGCAACATGCTGGGCATTAAACTGGTCTTTTTGTGCTTTCACGTGGGGCAACAAGGCGGCCACGGCCTCGTTGAGCACTGGTGTCCGCTCCTGCCCGATGTCCAACAGTTTCGCCATGGCCCACAACAGGTTGGCGATTCCCTGGGCATTAAATTGGTCTTTCTGTGCGTTCACGAGAGGCAACAGGGCGGCCACGGCCCTGTTGAGCCCCAGTGTCTGCTCCTGCCCATTGTCCACCAGTTTCGTCATGGCCCACAACAGGTTGGCGATTCCCTGGGCATTAAATTGGTCTTTCTGTGCGTTCACGAGAGGCAACAGGGCGGCCATGGCCCCGTTGAGCCCCGGTGTCTGCTTCTGCCCATTGTCCACCAGTTTTGCCATGGCCCACAGCAGGTTGGCGATATGCTGAGGAATAAATTGGTCTTTCTGTGCGTTCACGAGAGGCAACAGGGCGGCCACGGCCCCGTTAATCCCCGGTGTCTGCTCCTGCCCATTGTCCACCAGTTTCGCCAGGGCCCACAGCAGGTTGGTGATTCCCTGGGCATTAAATTTATTTTTCTGTACGTTCACGTGGGGCAACAGGGCGGCCACGGCCTCTTTGAG
>NZ_JBLYNS010000372.1:0-1431 GCF_049310205.1 Endozoicomonas sp. ALC013
GGGCGTCGCAATAAAATCGTGCCAGTTCATAGGGTCGTCCGTGAAGATTAGTGGGCAGTTGGCAGTGGGCAGTGGGCAGAGGTTTATTAGCGGTGGTTGGGGTTGTTCTGGGGCAGGTACTTTCGCCAGCTTCCGGGCAGCATACTGTTGCCACCGAAGCCATAACCGTTGCCCTGTTTCGGTGCTGCTGTTGCAGGTGTGCCGATGGGTGGTGGTGGGGCTGCGGTGAGGTCATCAATACGCTGCCGGTAGTCCTGGCCCTGGGTTTCAGCCTCTGCCCCTCTGGGACCAAACAGGTCAAAGTCCGGGTTATCGTTCTGGTATTGTGTTGGTCCATTTTGATAACCGGGGTTGCGGGGTTGGTAGGGTTTCATCAACTGGTCCAGTGCGGCTCTGACGGCGGGAGGCTTGAGCATGGACAGTTCGTCCGGTTTCAGGTTCTGACCGGCCAGTGACTGGGTAGCCATGGCTTCAGCCATGGGCATAAGTTGCTCCATCAATTTGCCGACATCGCTGACGCCCTTATTGCCGGGGTCGTAGGTTTGCTGCCGTTGACCGGCAAAGTTGTTCAGGTTGGACAGGGAGCTGAGATAGAACTGCTTGACCGGGTTGCCATCGTCACTGAGCAGGCTGACCAGCGGGTCTTCGTTGCGGTCGCTGTGGTTCATTTGGATGGAGGATACGTTACCGGCCTTAATACCGGGGTGCTGGTTGATAAAATTAATAGCATCCTCTGCATCCCGTGGGTCCTGCCCCTGATGGTACTTTTGCAGCATCCGGTTCAGCTTACCGGCATCTTGCGTCAGTGGGCTGACCACCGTTTCCTTTCTCTCCATGGGCATACCATAACCGGTCTGACTGCCTTGCGGTGCTGGCGGCATGGGTGACTGCCTGCCGGTCTGACCGATCCCGTACTGCCGGTTGACCAGTTCATCGTGCTGCTGCTGGCGGTCATAGAACAGGTCGGTATCGTTCTTGTCGATGGATTGCTGGGTCAATGCCTGTTGCTGTTCTTGCCCATTGTATTCCTGCTGTCGCCTGGCTAGATCGCCAAGGCGCTGGTTGATGGCGTGCTGTTCTTCAGCGTAACCGGGCATTTTGGTGCCATGGCCCAGTGACTCGAATTTGTTCTGATAGACTCTGCCATCCGATCCGATATACATGGTGTTCCTCCGTGAATTAATACTCGTATCCAAACGACTCGCTGTAATTCCATTTGCCGTTATTGTCGTATTTCTGTACCAACCCGTTCTGCCACCGCTGCTGCGCCTGGTTGAATGCCTGGTTGAATGCCTGGTTCTGCGCCGCCAGTTTCATCTCGTCCTGCTTAAATCCGTAACCAAGGTCGTACTGACGGGCCGCTTCGTTAAGCTGGTCATACTTGATCTTGTTATCCGTGAACATATCCGCTGCCAGCTTGTAGACACTGGT
>NZ_JBLYNS010000373.1:0-1420 GCF_049310205.1 Endozoicomonas sp. ALC013
GCCCACAGCAGGTTGGCGATATGCTGAGGAATAAATTGGTCTTTCTGTGCGCTCAAGTGGGGCAACAGTGCGGCCACGGCCTCGTTGAACTCTGGTGTTCGCTTTTGCCCGTTGTCCACCAGTTTCGCCATGGCCCACAGCAGGTTGGCGATACCCTGTGGTGTAAAGTTGGCTTTCTGTGTGCTCACGTGGGGCAACAGCGCAGCCACCGCCTCGTTGAACTCTGGTGTTCGCTTTTGCCCGTTGTCCACCAGTTTCGCCATGGCCCACAGCAGGTTGGCGATACCCTGTGCTGTAAAGTCAGCTCTCTGTGCGCTCACGTGGGGCAACAGTGCGGCCTCGGCCCCGTTGAGCACTGGTGTTTGCTCCTGCCCGTTGTCCACCAGTTTCGCCATGGCCCACAGCAGGTTGGCGATTTCCTGTGGTTTAAAGTGAGCTTTCTGTGCGTTCACGTGGGGCAACAGCGCGGCTACGGCCTCTTTGAGTTCTGGTGTCTGTTCCTGCCCGTTGTCCACCAGTTTTGCCATGGCCCACAGCAGGTTGGCGATTTCCTGTGGTTTAAAATTAGCTTTCTGTGCGTTCACTTGGGGCAACAGCGCGACCACGGCCTCGTTGAGCCCTGGTGTCTGCTCCTGCCCGTTGTTCACCAATTTCGCCATGGCCCACAGCAGGTTGGCGATTTCCTGTGGTTTAAAGTGAGCTTTTTGTGCGTTCACGTCGGGCAATAGTCTGGCCACGGCCTCATTGAGCCCTGGTGTCCGATCCTGCCCGCTGTCCACCAGTTTTGCCATGGCCCACAGCAGGTTGGCGATACCCTGAGAATTAAACAGGTCTTTCTGTGTGTTCACGTGGAACAACAGCGCGGCCACGGCCTCGTTGAGCTCTTGTGTTCGCTTCTGCCCGTTGTCCGCCAGTTTCGCCATGGCCCATAGCAGGTTGGCGATTCCCTGGGCATCAATGCCCCTGGCTTGAGGTTTTTGGTTGAGGATAAATATTATTGCATCCAATAGCGTTGACAATAAGTTAGCTTGAGTAAGCTTTACGCGTTCATCCATGGGGTTATGAGGGGTAAAAACACCCGCTGAAGTCAATGAATGAAGTGTTGTCGTCAGGCTTCGCCAATTCCAGCTCCGTGTTGCTGTGAAATTTTGCAGCAAGCGCAGCAGCTGGCTTTGTTCCGCTCGATTTAACGGTCTTTTAACAGCTGACGTGTATTTTTTAATTGAACTGGCATATCGACCGTGATCTCTCCCATCATAGCGATGACCGAAACGATCCGATTTACTCATCAGGTCATCCATTATTTCCTGTTTGATGAGCGCATTAAAATTTTGAGCAGGGTTTACTGAACGGTACTGTAGATGTTGAGAAGAGCGTGTGAAAGAAGAATGGTAAAATTCATTACGCCCCGGGGCAGTGT
>NZ_JBLYNS010000374.1:0-1412 GCF_049310205.1 Endozoicomonas sp. ALC013
AGGCGTCGCAATAAAATCGTGCCAGTTCATGGGGTCGTCCGTGAAGATTAGTGGGTAGTGGGCAGCGGGCAGTGGTTTATTAGCGGTGGTTGGGGTTGTTCTGGGGCTGGTACTTTCGCCAGTTTCCGGGCAGCATACTGTTGCCACCGAAGCCATAACCGTTGCCCTGTTTCGGTGCTGCTGTTGCAGGTGTGCCGGTGGGTGGTGGTGGGGCTGCGGTGAGGTCATCAATACGCTGCCGGTAGTCCTGGCCTTGGGTTTCAGCCTCTGCCCCTCTGGGGCCAAACAGGTCAAAGTCCGGGTTATCGTTCTGGTATTGCGTCTGCCCATTCTGATAACCGGGGTTGCGGGGCTGGTAGGGTTTCATCAACTGGTCCAGTGCGGCTCTGACGGCGGGAGGCTTGAGCATGGACAGTTCTTCCGGTTTCAGGTTCTGATCGGCCAGTGACTGGGTAGCCATGGCTTCGGCCATGGGCATAAGCTGCTCCATCAATTTGCCGACATCGCTGACGCCCTTGTTGCCGGGGTCGTAGGTCTGCTGCCGTTGACCGGCAAAGTTGTTCAGGTTGGACAGGGAACTGAGATAGAACTGCTTGACCGGATCACCATTGTCATTGAGCAGGCTGACCAGCGGGTCTTCGTTGCGGTCGCTGTGGTTCATTTGGATGGAGGATACGTTACCTGCCTTAATACCGGGGTGCTGGTTGATAAAATTAATAGCATCCTCTGCATCCCGTGGGTCCTGCCCCTGATGGTACTTTTGCAGCATCCGGTTCAGCTTACCGGCATCCTGCGTCGGCGGGCTGACCACCGTTTCCTTTCTCTCCATGGGTATACCATAACCGGTCTGACTGCCTTGCGGTGCTGGCGGCATGGGTGACTGCCTGCCGGTCTGACCGATCCCGTACTGGCGATTGATCAGTTCATCGTGCTGGCGCTGGCGGTCATAGAACAGGTCGGTATCGTTCTTGTCGATGGATTGCTGGGTCAATGCCTGTTGCTGCTCTTGCCCATTGTATTCCTGCTGCCGTCTGGCCAGTTCGCCAAGGCGCTGGTTGATGGCGTGCTGTTCTTCAGCGTAACCGGGCATTTTGGTGCCATGGCCCAGTGACTCGAATTTGTTCTGATAGACTCTGCCGTCCGATCCGATATACATGGTGTTCCTCCGTTAATTAATACTCGTAATCAAACGACTCTCTGTAATTCCATTTGCTGTTATTTTCGTATTTCTGCACCAACCCGTTCTGCCACCGCTGCTGCGCCTGGTTGAATGCCTGGTTCTGCGCTGCCAGTTTCATCTCGTCCTGCTTAAATCCGTAACCAAGGTCGTACTGACGGGCCGCTTCGTTAAGCTGGTCATACTTGATCTTGTTATCCGTGAACATATCCGCTGCCAGCTTGTAGACATTGGC
>NZ_JBLYNS010000375.1:0-1386 GCF_049310205.1 Endozoicomonas sp. ALC013
GTCTGCTCCTGACCGTTGTCCACCAGTTTCGCCAGGGCCCACAGCATGTTGGTGATATCCTGGACATTAAATTGGTCTTTCTGTGCGATCACCCGGGGCAACAGCGCGACCAGGGCTTCGTTGAGCCCCGGTGTTTGCTCAAGCCCGTTGTCCACCAGTTTCGCCATGGCCCACAGCAGGTTGGCGATATTCTGAGGGTTAAATTGGTCTTTCTGTGCCTGCACCTGGGGCAACAGCCCGGCCACGGCCTCTTTGAGCCCTGATGTTTGCTTCAGCCCATAGTCCACCAGTTTCGCCATGGCCCACAGCAGGTTGGCGATTCCCTGGGCAGTAAATTGGCCTTTCTGTGCGTTCACATGGGGTAACAGCGCCACCACCGCCTCTTTGAGCCCTGGTGTCCGCTCCAGCCCGTTTTCCACCAGTTTCGCCATAGCCGACAGCAGGTTGACAATGCCCTGGGGATTAACCTGGTTTTTCTGTGCGTTTACGAGGGGCAACAGGGCGGCCACGGCCTCTTTGAGCCCTGGTGTCCGCTTCAGCCCGTTGTCCACCAGTTTCGCCATGGCCCACAGCAGGTTGACAATAGCCTGGGCATTAAACAGGTCTTTCTGTGCGTTCACCTGGGGCAACAGCGCAGCCATGGCCTCGTTGAGCCCCGGTGTCCGCTCCTGTCCGCTGTCCACCAGTTTGGCCATGGTCCACAGCAGGTTGGTGATTTCCTGTGTGTTAAAGTTAGCTTTCTGAGTGTTCACCTTGGGCAACAACGCGGCCACGGCCTTGTTGAGCTTTGGTGTCTGCTCCAGCCCCTTGTCCACCAGTTTCGCCATGGCCCACAGCAGGTTGGCGATAGCCTGAGGAATAAATTGGTCTTTCTGTATGTTAACGTGAGGCAGTAGCACAGCTACGGCCTCCTTGAGCTCTGGTGTCCGCTCCAGCCCGCTGTCCACCAGTTTCGCCATGGCCCACAGCAGGTTAGAGATTTCCTGTGGGTTAAAGTTAGCTTTCTGTGCGTTCACCCGGGATAACAACGCGGCAACGGCCTCGTTGATCTCTGGTGTCCACTCCCCGTTGTCCACCAGTTTCGCCATGGCCCACAGCAGGTTGGCGATACCCTGGGGATTGAATTGGTCTTTCTGTACGTTCACAAGGGGCAACAGGGCGGCCACGGCCTTTTTGAACTCTGGTGTCTGCTTCTGCCCGTTGTCCACCAGTTTCGCCATGGCCCACAGCAGGCTGGTGATTCCCCGGGCATCAATATCCCGGGCTCCAGGTTTTTGGTAGCAGTTAAATATTATTGCATCAAGCAGAGTTGACAATAAGGCAGCTTGAGTGAACTGAACACGCTCATGCATGGGTTTATAAGGGGTAAAAACACCCGCTGAAGTA
>NZ_JBLYNS010000376.1:0-1379 GCF_049310205.1 Endozoicomonas sp. ALC013
CTCCGGTAATTTGCCTGGATTGGAATACCTGTTGAAACCGGGCAACCCGCAGGTTAGCCAGAAAAATATCCATGGCTCGACGCCCCTGCACATCGCTGCCGAAAACGGGCACGTAGCGTTCGTCAGGGCGTTACTGACCATTCACGGCATTGACGTCAATGTGAAGAATAACAATGGCGTGACCCCCCTGTACTATGCTGCCTTGAGAGGTCACGCAGAGTGCGTCACGGAGTTGTTGAACACCACAGGCATTGACGTCAATGTGACACATAACGATAGCTTGACGCCCTTGCACGGTGCTGCCTCAGAAGGCCACGTAGTGTGTGTCAGGGCGTTATTGACCGCCGATGGCATTGACGTCAATGTGCAGAATGACGATGGCTATACGCCCCTGTACTGTGCTGTCGCAGAAGGCCACGCAGAGTGCATCAAGGAATTACTGTCCGCCGACGGCATTGACGTCAATGTTAAGTGCTTCTATGGCTATACGCCCCTGTACTGCGCTGTTGTAGAAGACTTCGCAGAGTGCATCAAGGTATTACTGACTGCTGACGACATTGACGTCAATTTGACTTCGTCTTCAGGCATGACGCCCCTGAGCTGCGCTGCCCAATCTGGCTATACAGACTGCATCATGGTGTTATTGAACGCCAAAGGCATTGACGTCAATATGGCACTACCTGGGCACCTTACGCCCCTGCAGTGGGCTGCCATAGGCGACAACGTAGAGTGCGTCCTGCTGTTATTGAACGCCAAGGGCATTGACGTCAATGTGAAAACAATCAAGGGTCTCACACCTCTGCACTGCGCTGCCGAATTTGGCCGGGCAGGGTCTATCAAAGCGTTACTTACAGCTCCCGGCATTGACATTAGTGTAAAAAGCAGCGACGGCTTGACGCCCCGGGACACCGCTCGCAAAAAAGGCCATGCAGAGTGCGAAAAACTGCTGATTCCACTTTTTCCTGACCCGGGACTTGGCTCTGGTAATTGATTAGCCCGGACTGAGTAAAATGATGAAGTTATTCCGGGACAAATTCAAAGGGGGGGGGTGAGGGAGCACATTTATGAAATATTCGGGTCAGGGTCGGCAGTTCCCGGTTTATTCGTTACCTGTTTTTCCCACGCCAATATCACCATATTCATTTTAATAGCTAAAAATTCAATAATTAATGCAAGCCATTAATATGCAACTTTTCCACTATTTTGCAATCAAATATGTCCAAAACAAATAGGACATGGACAAATTCATGCTTTCGTTAAATACAGAAATCAACTCAATACTTTTCCAACCTTGGCAACCAGATACAGTTTCTGAAAAGCCACCAATACCAACGGTTGTCCAGCAGCCAGAATATATTGAATTGCCCGGGGTTCATTGT
>NZ_JBLYNS010000377.1:0-1371 GCF_049310205.1 Endozoicomonas sp. ALC013
GCGATTTCCTGTGGTTTAAAGTTAGCTTTCTGTGCGTTTACTTGAGGTAACAGCGCGGCCACAGCCTCTTTCAACTCTGGTGTCCGCTCCTGCCCGCTGTCCACCAGTTTCGCCATGGCCCACAGCAGGTTGGCGATACCCTGAGCAATAAATTGGTCTTTCTGTGCGATCACATTGGGCAACAGTGCGGCCACGGCCTTTTTGAGCCCCGGTGTCCGCTCCTGTCCGTTGTCCACCAGTTTCGCCATGGCCCACAGCAGGTTGACGATTTGCTGGGCGTCAATATCCCTGGCTTCAGGTTTTTGATGGCACCTGAATATTATTGCATCAAGTAGCGTTGACAATAAGGCAGCTTGAGTAAGCTTGACACGCTCATCCCTGGGTTGATGAGGGGTAAAAACACCTGCTGAAGTCAATGAATGAAGTGTTGTCGTCAGGCTTCGCCAATTCCAGCTCCGTGTTGCTGTAAAATTTTGCAGCAAACGTATCAGCTGGCTTTGTTCTGCTCGATTTAACGGTCTTT
Organism: Endozoicomonas sp. ALC013; assembly: GCF_049310205.1. Classification (NCBI taxonomy): domain Bacteria; kingdom Pseudomonadati; phylum Pseudomonadota; class Gammaproteobacteria; order Oceanospirillales; family Endozoicomonadaceae; genus Endozoicomonas; species Endozoicomonas sp. ALC013. Next base: position 524 of record NZ_JBLYNS010000377.1, read on the forward strand.
TAGAGGCTGACGTGTATTTTTTAATGGAACTGGCAAAGTGACCGTGATTTCTCCCATCATAGCGATCAGCGAAACGATCAGATTTACTCAACAGATCATCCATTATTTCTGGTTTGACAAGGGCATTGAAATCTTGAGCAGGGGTTATTGAACGACACTGTAGATATTGAGAAGTGCATGCGCCAGAAGAAGGGTAAAATTCATTATGCCCCGGGATAGTACGGTAGGGACTATCCCTCTGTCTTATGTCAGGTCTATATCGCCCAAGCCTTGAAGAAGCGGCATGGTTATCCGGTTGGTTGTAATAATTACCTGATCTTGCGTTAGCAGCAGAGGTTCTATCCATAATTATATTTCATTAATTCACGAAAATATAATTAAACAGACAGCTGTTCTGTCCAGAGGTTCATTTTGCTGGAATATCTAAATGCCAAAATAGAATTACATGGCCGTACCAGTGGGAACATTAAATGTCGATTTTATTTCGGGACAATTACCTGGGAGGCTGACCGAGAATAGCGCCCGTCTAGGCGACCCCGTAGCGAGGATGGCAGAAAATTGAGGATAAAATTCGGTTTTGTGGGTCACAGTAGGAATGGTGGTCACCCGCCACCCCCTGCGCAGACCGTAGTTGCACTTTCAAGACCTTCTTAATGCATATCACAGCCCTTGTAGGAACGCTTCCATCCAGTCATCGTTGTTGACCCGTTCTGACTCTGTCGCCAATGAATCCAATGTCGCCCATGAATCCAAATCCCATTCCACTATTTCATCAAGCCCAAGTGGGTCTCTTCTCCTTTTCTCGCTGGCTTCATTCCATTCTTTCCGTGTTTCTGAATCCACTGCGC
>NZ_JBLYNS010000378.1:0-1362 GCF_049310205.1 Endozoicomonas sp. ALC013
CCAGATAGAAGACACTATTGAGAAAATATAAGAAAGAGCAATCAGAAAATTCTGGCCACATTAAAGTAAATGAAAATGTGTTGATCAGGCAGTATAGAGATCACCGCTCACAGACATCCCATGAACCCAGCATTTTCCGGTGCTTTCTGCATAAGCCTTCAGTGAAGGCAGCCTGCCGACTGCGCAGTGGAAACGATTGTGCCAGCGCATAGTCTCCAGCCATTCATTTGGGTCAATACCCAAGCGCTCCAAGATGGGTGGTGCATTGCCAGTTATACGACCACGTTTGCCTTTGCGGATAATTCGGCCAGACCAGTCAACCAGTTCAAAGTAGCTACTGAGTGGGTATGGAATCGCCTGTCCGGGGTTTTGACCCTGAGCTTTTAACGGTTTCAACTGCGCCTTTTGTTTTTTTCTGTTTGCGCTGTCGTGTGTCTGCGCATTCCGGAGCATTCGGCCACCCCCCATCGGAGCGCAGCGACGCATCGGTTTGTAGCTTAGGACTTAGGTTCGGACTTCGCCAGTTTTGCCTGTTTCTTGCGCAGTGACTCACCCTTCAGAGGGACGCGGTGGGCGTTATGAATCAACCGGTCCAGAATCGCATCTGCCAGTGTCGGATCACCGATCAGTTCATGCCAGTGATCAACCGGCATCTGGCTGGTAATCAGCGTGCTCTTGAGGTTGTGCCGGTCTTCAAACAGCTCCAGCAAGTCTCGCCTCTGACTCTCGTTTAAGGGGGCAAGCCCCCAGTCATCCAGAAGGAGCAGATCGGTTTTGGCCAGCGTCGTCATGATCTTCAGGTAACGACCATCAGCACGGGCAAGGCTCAGGTCCTGAAGCAGTCTTGGCAGCCTCTGGTACTGGACTGTATAACCATCACGGCAGGCTTTCTGTGCCAGGGCACAGGCCAGCCAGGTTTTACCAACCCCGGTTGGTCCGGTGATAATGACGTTTTGATGATCCTTTATCCAGCCACTGCCCAGTAACTGTTGAAACTGCTCACGCTTGAGTCCGCGAGGGTGGCGGAAGTCAATGTCTTCCATGCAGGCATGCTGCCTTAGTCGTGCATTTTTTAAACGGGTTTTCAAGCGCCGGTTATCACGGATAGTCATTTCCCGATCAACCATCAGACCCAACCGTTCATCAAACGACATTTGTTCTATTTCTGGACTGTTTAATTGCTCATTAAGTGCTTCATACATGCCGGATAGTTTCAGCGTTTGCAGTTTTTCTAATGTTGGATTCAATAACATGGTTCTGGTTCCTTTCTCTATTATTCGTGCTGGATTAGTTGAAGTAGTCAGAGCCACGAAGATTCTCGTGATGATCCGGCAATGCAGGTTCCGGTTCCAGTTGCGGCAA
>NZ_JBLYNS010000379.1:0-1360 GCF_049310205.1 Endozoicomonas sp. ALC013
CACCTGGCCGGTGCCATCGCCGGTGGTGTTATTGCTGACCGTGGGGGTAAAGGATCCGAGATATCCGGTGGTGTCCGAAGTGACGCTGACGGTCTGGATATCGGTCAGATCCCCATCAGCAATGGTGAAGCTGCCGTTGTCAGACAGTGTATTAATGCTCTCACCATTGGCTCCATCGGTAATTTCGGTGATGGCTCCGGTCACATCTGTGGCAGCCGTAACGGTGGGAAGCTTGTTGTCGGTGCCGGTGACGGTGATGGTCAGTGTGCTGTTATCAGTCAGTGGCGTACCATCATCATCGGTGACTGTGTAGTTGAGCACCACCGTAGCCGTTTCGTCCTTGTCCAGATAGTCGAAATCGATACCGGGATTGAAGGTAACATCGTTGCCGTTGAAGCTGACACTGGCCGTGTTGAGAGTGACGGGCTGTTGATCACCATCATTGGTCATGGTGGCAATGCTGGCGGCACTGACACTGAGCGTATTGCTGGTGTCCAGGTCACTATCATTGGCGATTACATCGACGGTGACGTCGCTGTTTTCCCAGGTGTTATCGGTATCTGCGGTGGCCACCGGTGCATCGTTGGTGCCGGTAACGGTGATGGTCAGGGTGCTGCTATCCGTCTGTGGTGTGCCATCATCATCGGTAACGGTGTAATTCACCAGAACGGTAGCGGTTTCGCCGGTGGCCAGATAATCAAAGTCACTGCCGGGATTGAAGGTGATGTTATTGCCACTAACGTTGAGACTGGCGGTGCTCAGCGGAACAGCGTGACTGTCACTGTTGTTGGTCATGGTGGCAATGCTGGCTGCGCTGAGACTGAGCCCGTTGCTGGCATCCGGGTCAGAGTCATTGGCAATAACATCCACGCTGATACTGTTGTTTTCCTGAGTTGCGTCAGTATCGGCGGTGGCTACCGGGGCATCATTAGTGCCGGTTACCGTGATGGTCAGGATGCTGTTATCCGTCAGTGGTGTTCCATCATCATCGGTGATGGTGTAGTTCACCTTCACCGTGGCCGTTTCGCCACTGGCCAGGTAATCAAAGTCGGTGCCGGGATTGAAGGTAACATTATTGCCGCTGAAGGTGACACTGGCGGTATTGTGGAGAATGGTCTGGTTGTCGCCATCATTGGTCATGCTGGCAATACCGACGGCATTGACACTGAGCCCATTGCTGGTGTCCAGGTCACTGTCATTGGCGATCACATCCACAGTAACGCTGCTGTTTTCCCCGGTATTACTGATATCTGCGATGGCTACCGGTGCATCGTTGGTGCCGGTGACCGTGATGGTGAGGGTGCTGCTGTCCGTCAGTGGCGTGCCATCATCATCGGTAACGGTGTAGTTCACCACGACA
>NZ_JBLYNS010000380.1:0-1360 GCF_049310205.1 Endozoicomonas sp. ALC013
TACCTGGCCGGTGCCATCGCCGGTGGTGTTATTGCTGACAGTGGGGGTGAAAGATCCGAGATATCCGGTGGTGTCCGAAGTGACGCTGACGGTTTGGACATCAGTCAGATCCACATCAGCAATGGTAAAGCTGCCGTTGTCAGACAGTGTATTGATGCTCTCACCATTGGCATCATCGGCAATTTCGGTTATGGCTCCGGTCACATCTGTCACCGCCGTGATGGTGGGAGCAATGCTGTTGGTGCCGGTGACGGTGATGGTCAGGGTGCTGCTATCAGTCAGTGGCGTGCCATCATCATCGGTGACTGTGTAGTTGAGTATTACCGTGGCCGTTTCGCCATTGGCCAGATATTCGAAATCGGTACCGGGATCGAAGATAACATTGTTACCGCTGAAACTGACACTGGCCGTGCTGAGAGTGACGGGCTGTTGATCACCATCATTGGTCATGGTGGCAATGCTGGCGGCACTGACACTGAGCGTATTGCTGGTGTCCGGGTCACTATCATTGGCGATTACATCGACGGTGATGGCGTTTTTTTCCCAGGTGTTATCGGTATCTGCGGTGGCCACCGGTGCATCGTTGGTGCCGGTAACGGTGATGGTCAGGGTGCTGCTATCAGTCAGTGGTGTGCCGTTATCATCGGTAACGGTGTAGTTCACCAGAACGGTAGCGGTTTCGCCGGTGGCCAGATAATCAAAGTCACTGCCGGGATTGAAGGTGATGTTATTGCCACTGACGCTGAGACTGGCGGTGCTCAGCGCAATAGCCTGACTGTCGCTGTTGTTGGTTACGGTGGCAATGCTGGCTGCGCTGAGACTGAACCCGTTGTTGGCATCCGGGTCAGAGTCATTGGCAATAACATCCACGCTGATACTGTTGTTTTCCTGAGTTGCGTCAGTATCGGCGGTGGCTACCGGGGCATCATTAGTGCCGGTTACTGTGATGGTCAGGGTGCTGTTATCCGTCAGTGGTGTTCCATCATCATCGGTGACGGTGTAGTTCACCTTCACCGTGGCCGTTTCGCTACTGGCCAGGTAATCAAAGTCGGTGCCGGGATTGAAGGTAACATTATTGCCACTGAAGCTGACACTGGCGGTATTGTGGAGAATGGTCTGGCTGTCGCCATCATTGGTCATGCTGGCAATACCGGCGGCATTGACACTGAGCCCATTGCTGGTGTCCAGGTCACTGTCATTGGCGATCACATCCACAGTAACGCTGCTGTTTTCCCCGGTATCACCGATATCTGCGGTGGCTACCGGTGCATCGTTGGTGCCGGTAACCGTGATGGTCAGGGTGCTGCTGTCCGTCAGTGGCGTACCATCATCATCAGTAACGGTATAGTTCACCACGACG
>NZ_JBLYNS010000381.1:0-1346 GCF_049310205.1 Endozoicomonas sp. ALC013
GCAGACACCAGGGCTCAACGGGGCCGTGGCCGTGCTCTTGCCCCTCGTGAACGCACAGAAAAACCAATTTATTCCTCAGCATATCGCCAACCTGCTGTGGGCCATGGCGAAACTGGTGGACAAAGGGCAGGAGCAGACACCAGAACTCAAAGAGGCCGTGACAGCACTGTTGCTCCCCGTGAACGCACAGAAAACCAACTTTAAACCACAGGAAATTGCCAACCTGTTGTGGGCCATGGCGAAACTGGTGGACAACGGGCACGAGCAGACACCAGGGCTCAACGGGGCCGTGGCCGTGCTGTTGCCCCTCGTGCATGAACAGAAAGACCAACTTAATGCCCAGGGAATCACCAACCTGCTATGGGCCATGGCGAAACTGGTGGACAACGGGCAGGAGCAAACACCAGAACTCAACGAGACCGTGGCCGCGCTGTTGCCCCTCATGAATGCAAAGAAAGACCAATTTATTCCTCAGGCTATCGTCAACCTACTGTGGGCCATGGCGAAAATGGTGGACAACGGGCAGGAGCACATACCAGGGCTCAAAGAGGCCGTGGCCGCGCTGTTGCCCCACGTGAACGCACAGAAAGACCAGCTTAATACCCAGGGTATCGCCAACCTGCTATGGGCCATGGCAAACCTGGTGGACAACGGGCAGGAGCAGACACCAGAACTCAACAAGGCGGTGACCGCGCTGTTGCCCCTCGTGAACGCACAAAAAGACCCATTTATTCCTCAGCATATCGCCAACCTGCTGTGGGCCATGGCGAAACTGGCGGACAACGGGCAGGAGCGAACACCTGAACTCAACGAGGCCGTGGCCGCGCTGTTGCCCCACGTAAACGCACAGAAAGACCAATTTATTCCTCAGCATATCGCCAACCTGCTGTGGGCCATGGCGAAACTGGTGGACAATGGGCAGGAGCAAACACCAGGGTTCAGACAGACCGTGGCCGCACTGTTGCTCCTCGTGAACGCACAGAAAACCAACTTTAAACCTCAGGAAATTGCCAACCTGCTGTGGGCCATAGCGAAACTGGTGGACAACGGGCGGGAGCAGACACCAGAACTCAAAGAGGCCGTGGCCGCACTGTTGCTCCTCGTAAACGCACAGAAAACCAACTTTAAACCTCAGGGTATCACCAACCTGCTGTGGGCCATGGCGAAAATGGTGGACAACAGCGAGGAGAGGACAACAGAGTTCAATGAGGCCGTGGCCGCACTGTTACCCCACGTGAACGCACAAAAAGCTAACTTTACACCACAGGGTATTGCCAACCTGCTGTGGTCCATGGGGAAACTGGTGGACAACGGGCAGGAGCGGACAACGGAGTTCAATGAGGCCG
>NZ_JBLYNS010000382.1:0-1331 GCF_049310205.1 Endozoicomonas sp. ALC013
AACCAAATGAAATTATATTTTCTGGCTACTTATGATTTCGTTTGTAGTAATGCCATCAGCATACCGGCCAGCCAGTTGAACTGGTTTTCCTTTCGGTTGAGCATCCACTCATCATGAATTGTCCATTTAGCCCTGGCGTCCACCGCCGCTGCAAAATGGGGTTTCCGTAGCAGGAACCTTCTTATTATTTTTTTGTCCAAAATTTCCTGACACCGGCATTCATAAATCAGGCATGGATGATCAAATGGACAAAACAATAAATGAAGTTATCAATTATCACTCCTTGCCAAGTCAAACAGTAACCCACTCTTTACCACACCAGGTGGGAAACATAAGGAAAATATCGGATTTTTCCGATGGACAGGCAAAGCTTCAGCAATCTTCAGCAAAGCGATCAAGATTAATTGAACCTCAAAAAGTCCCAATGCCTGATTTAGGACAAAGGCCTGCCGCTGCCTGTCAAGTTACCTCTCACTTTCAAAGCGATCACTCCACCGCCCGCTCAACGGATCAGGAAGCGGCCCATCAGAGCCTGAGCACCGGTGAGTTCTATTTTGCCAATACTCCGTTAACCCAACAGCGAATTATTGATCAATTACGCCATGAACAGCCTGCAACCTATTGCATTCGCGCGCTGGATGATCTGGAAAAACAGGGCCTGATGCAACAAACCTGGCTAGAGGGCGGCCAATTAAAAAAAGCGGAAGGCCGACTGTTTACGGATGAGCCGATGACCCTGGTGTTTGACCTGACCGCCATGACACCCGGTGATATTGCCAGCTTTAATGACCTCCTTCAGGTGTGCCCCAAGTGTAACGATAAACCACTGGGCGACCAAATCCGGCGGGTATTTCTGGTCAACCACGGGATGCTGGACGGAAGTAAGCCCGCCAACCCCGACCTCTGGCGCAGATTAGGACAAATGCCGGAAAAGGCCGTACCAGAAGCCGACTGCTATATTGCTGATTCGGTGACCGATGAAACCTTGCTGGCCCAAAAAACCACGGAAGACATCCCGGCCAATGCCCTCCGCGTCACCATCAACTTTGCCACCACCGACAACTGGTACCATCAACTGTTTGGTGGTATCACCCTCAATGATCGGGGTCGCCTGGTTTTTTCTGAAGGGGCTTTGGCCAACCTGAAAGAGAATACCCACCTTGTGCTTAACAATGCACCCTGGGAAGACACTGGCTTCCAGGCAGCCCTGGCAACGGCCATACGGGTTGGCGGATTCACCGCCAACAAACAATGGGTACGGCTGCCTGAGCGGATATCCCTGTCCGTAGCCCATGTCTGTGCCACCGAACTCAAAGCCCGGAAAGATCAGT
>NZ_JBLYNS010000383.1:0-1325 GCF_049310205.1 Endozoicomonas sp. ALC013
TGCATATTCTGGTAAACGTGAACGCTAATTCTGGTAAGCGTGAACACCTCCGCTTACCCAAGCACTGCCCTCCTTTATTTGTAGCCTGAGTGTTCACGACCCTCCAGTTTTGGTCTGATTTTTTCTCATGGACTTTCCCTTGAGTTCCAACCGGTGGGCGTTATGAATCAGCCGGTCCAGAATGGCATCAGCCAGCGTCGCGTCACCGATGCTGTCATGCCACTTCGATACCGGTAGCTGGCTAGTGACGATGGTAGAACTCTGGTTATGCCTGTCATCCATAATCTCCAACAGGTCATTGCGCTGGCTCTGGGTCAGGGGCTCAAGCCCCCAGTCGTCCAGTATCAGCAAATTGACTTTCGCCAGTTGCTGCAGGAGCTTGCTGTAGCTGCCATCACCGTGAGCAATGGTCATGGCTTCCAGCAACCGGGAGGTCCGGTAGTAGCGCACACTGTAACCGCGCAGGCAGGCACTGTGGCCAAAGGCGCAACTAAGCCAGCTTTTGCCAGTTCCACAGGGTCCGGTGATCAGCAGGTTCTGGTTTTTGCTCAGCCACTCACCCGGTATCAGTGAGGCCATCTGGGAACGGGTAATCCCCCGGGGCTGCTCATAATCAATATCCTCCAGGGTGGCTGCCAGTTTGAAACGAGCTGCTTTCAGTAACCGGGCCAGTCGTTTGTTGCTGCGGTCCGCGTCCTCCTGGTCAATAAGCAGGGCCAGCCGCTCTTCGAAGCTGAGCCCTTCATAGGTGCCGGGTTGCTCACTCTGCAGGTTCAGGGCATCCGCCATGCCTCCCAGGCGCAGGCTGCGAAGGCGAGTCAGGTTTTGATTGATCATGGTCTCGCTCCTCACTGGTAAAAGCTGGCGCCGCGAATGTTTTCATGGCTTCTGGTCACACGATCATCGTCGCTGGTTTCTGCCTTGTTCAGCGGGATTTTGTCTAATCCGGACTGGAGGATCGAACGGACATTAGCAACTCGCCGACCACCGGTGTTTCTGGCCCGGTGGCAGGCCGCATTCAATCGGTCAGCGCCGTATTCACGCTCCATGTTGAGCAGTCCAAGACAGGCACGGTAAGCCTGTTCCGGATGCTCTTTGCTATCGAGCAGTTGCTGAGTAAACCACAGGACGTCGGGGCCCAGCTTTTTCGCCCAGTTCAGGAGTCGTCCCGGTGTCCACTGCTGCTGTTTCTGGTGGCGCTCTGGCATATGCTCTGTGCGGGTGGTGAAGCCGGTTCCCCATTTGCGGGGATGGCTGGCTACCGGCTTCCCCTTGTAGAAGATCTGCACCAGTTGCTGTCCTGCCCGGATTTCCACCTGCTCACG
>NZ_JBLYNS010000384.1:0-1319 GCF_049310205.1 Endozoicomonas sp. ALC013
AAAAATCCGGTCTTCACCTTTAATCCTGGGCTGCATGGCAATGATCTCTAGACAGACCGGGCACAGTGGCACTTTCTGGTGATTGCCGTATTTCTTCTTGGGGTCTTTCCTGTCCCGGATAATGACCTCGCCGTTTTCCACATCCAGGTCGCTGTAGCGAATATTGCAAATCTCCCCTTCCCTAAATGCACTGTATATGCTGAATAACATCAGATGGTGGTAAGGTACTTTTGCCCTTGGGTTGTTGTACCCCTCCAGAAACTCTTTATAAAGCAGATACAGCTGATGCTCTGTTGGGCGCGTATCGTCTTCTTTCGACTTGCCCGCCAGCTTCAGCTTCCAAAGCTCTTTCATCAGATCATCGGTAATAAACCGTCTGAAATACAGGCCAACCCGTTTTTGAAAATCCAAAGCACGACGCAACACAGATACATAAAGATGGTTGGTGGCAGGCGTTACTTTTTCTAATCGCTCATCCAGAAGATCAATCAACATATCTCCAGTAATTTCTTTTGAGCGTTTCTCAGTTAACCAGCATTTTTGCCAGAATTTGATGGCCTGCATATCCCGATAACTGATTCGGCTCTTTTTCGGAGGCGATTCCATTTTCCGGCAATACGCTTCCAGATACTGATTCAAAGTAATATCGCCTGACCTGGATTTAGCAGACTCATATCGAAGGCTGTCCTGCTCGGCATTTAACGACTGTTCCTGCATTTCTTCTTCAACGGCTTTTGCCCAGGCTCTGCCTGATGCTTTATCTGGGAAAGTCAGGCTCTCCGTAGCGGAAAAGTGTTTCTTGCGAACAGTCACCACATAACGATAAACATTACCGCTTTTCCGCTTCCTTTTTTGGCAGGAAATAGTCATACAACAATATCCCTATGTATCAAATTATTATTTTCAGGTTGCAATTTAGGTTACAAATAACGTCTTTATATGATACTAAATGATACTTAATCGTTATAAAAGGGATATTTAAAGACGACAAGAATCAATAAGTTACATAATATACAACTACTGACTCATGATATGTGGTACGAATTTCATTCGGACAATTTTGACAATGAAATCAATGAGTAAGACTGATTGAAAATTTTTTAGGTTACAATTTGATTGTAACCTGAGCCTCAAAAACGGTACCAAACCGTACCTTTGCTGCAATTTGTGGTGAATGTTATACGGGAAAATGGTGCCGTTTTTTTGTATCTTTTTGGTACAGCTTGGTTTTCCCACAACCATCGAATAAACTCCCACCTCAACCACTGCATAAGAAGTGCTTTCAAACCATGAAAACCCGCGACCTGCTCAAACTGCCT
>NZ_JBLYNS010000385.1:0-1310 GCF_049310205.1 Endozoicomonas sp. ALC013
ACCGTGATCTCTCCCATCATAGCGTTGACCGAAACGTTGTGATTTACTCACCAGATCATCCATTATTTCCTGTTTGATGAGGACATTAAAATCTTGAGCAGAGTTAACTGAACGGTGAATTAAATATTGAGAAGGACGTCCAGAAGAATGGTGAAATTCATTACATCCAGGGGTAGAGCGGGGGTGACTACCCCGCTGTCTGACTGTGGCATGTCTATATCGCCCACGCCCTGAAGAAGGGGCATGGTCATTCGGTTGGTTGTAACCGTTACCTGATCTTGCGTATTGACCACTGATACCAGCAGAACGTCTATCCATAATTATATTTCATTAATTAATGAAAATATAAAAAGTAGACTGCTGTTCTGCTCAGAAGTTCATTTTGCGGAAAAGTATACTTGAGTCATGGTGGGAGGAAGGCGATTACTGACTGTTTGTTTTCTTTTTCTCTTCTTCTTTTTTTTTGCTGGGTTGGTTTGCTTTTCTAAATGTTCTTCACCAGTCACGTATGCAGCATCTGCCCACCCTCTATTAAATGATACAGAGTCATGCTCCTGTGGGGGGATGCCTATCCTGGTCTTTATTTGATCAATATAGGGTTTCATTAAATCTTTGTTCAAAAGCCGGTTAACCGGGATTTCAATGACCTTAAATCCTGATTTTTTCAGCAGTGCGATTTTCAGCAGAGTCGAACCATTCCTGGTGTTGAAATCACCACCCACGTAATGAGACGGTCCCTGAACTTCAATCACCATGTTGTGATCTGGCAGAAGCAGGTCAACCGGAGGTAATGAGTTCAGGCTCTTTTCTTCTTCAATCCGCAAAGATGGAATGCATGATTGGAGTTGATCGCGGAAGTCGGCCTGGGTTTTTGAAATGGCTTTCTGGTAATGGCGGACGACCGGACACGCCCTGCCAAGCCAACTTGCGGCCATGATCATGATGGATCGATCCTCTTTATTATCTGGCGAGGCATTTTCCAAGCGAGTCAACAGGTCATCCATGTGCTTTTCAAGCACGTTATTTTTATTGGGATTGGAGTCTAGAGCCAACCTGGCACAGCATACCATGACTCCCCAGAGAGACATCGATATCTCTTCCTGAGAAAACTGAAGGTTCTTACGGATTCGATAGACAAGAGATTCGAACGTAGAGGTAGCCACGTTCAGTTCAACGAGTTCACCCAGTTTGGCCGTGGCCCACAGCAAGTTGGCAATACCCTGGGCATTAAATTGGTCTTTCTGTGCGTTCACGAGGGGCAACAGCGCGACCACAGCCTCGTTGAGCCCTGGTGTCTGTTCCTGCCCGTT
>NZ_JBLYNS010000386.1:0-1282 GCF_049310205.1 Endozoicomonas sp. ALC013
AATCACCATGTTGTGATCTGGCAGCAGCAGGTCAACCGGAGGTAATGAGTTCAGACTCTTTTCTTCTTCAATCTTCAGATATGGAATAGATGATTGGAGTTGATCGCGGAAGTCGGCCTGGGTTTTTGAAATGGTTGCCTGGTAATGGGGGACGACCGAAGAGGCTCTACCAAGCCAACTGGCGGCCATGATCATGATGGATCGATCATCTTCATTATCTGGATCTGGCGAGGTAATTTCCAGGCGAGTCAACAGGTCATCCATGTGCTTTTCAAGCACGTTATTGTTATTGGCATTGGAGACTAGAGACAACCTGGCACAGCATACCATTACGCCCCAGAGAGACATCGATATATCTTGCTTAGAGAGCTGAGGGCTTTCTCTGATTCGGTAGACAAGCGATTCGAAGGTAGAGGTAACCACATTCAGCTCAGCGAGTTCACCCAGTTTCGCCATGGCCCACAGCAGGTTGGCGATACCCTGTGGTTTAAAGTTAGCTTTCTGTGCGTTCACTTGGGGTAACAGCACGTCCATGGCCGCTTTAAACTCTGGTATCCACTCCTGCCCGTTGTCCACCAGTTTCGCCATGGCCCACAGAAGGTTGCTGATTGCCTGAGGTGTAAAGTTAGCTTTCTGTGAGTTCACGTGGGGTAACAGCGCGGCAATGGCCGCTTGGAACTCTGGTGTCCACTCCTGCCCGATGTCCACCAGTTTCGCCATGGTCCAAAGCAGGTTGGCGATACCTTGTTCATTAAACTGGTCTTTCTGTGCGTTTACAAGGGGCAACAGCGCGGCCGTAGCCTCGTTGAGCCCTGGTGTCTGCTCCTGCCCGCTGTCTACCAGTTTCGCCATGGCCCACAGCAGGCTGGCGATATGCTGTGGTTTAAAGTGAGCTTTTTGTACGGTCACGCAGGTCAACAGCGCAGCAACGGCTTCGTTGAACTCTGGTGTCTGCTCCTGCCCGTTGTCCACCAGTTTCGCCATGGCCCACAGCTGGTTGGCGATTTCCTGTGGGTTAAAGTTAGCTTTCTGTGCCTTCACGTGGGGCAACAGCACGGCCAGAGCCCTTTTGAGCTCTGGTGTTGGCTCCTGCCCGTTATCTACCAGTTTCGCCATGGCCCACAGCAGGTTGGCGATATTCTGAGGAATAAATTGGTCTTTCTTTGAATTCACGAGGGGCAACAGTGCGGCCACGGCCTCATTGAGCTCTGATGTCCGTTTCTGACCGTTGTCCACCAGTTTCGCCATGGCCCACAGCAGGTTGGCGATATGCTGAGGAATT
>NZ_JBLYNS010000387.1:0-1278 GCF_049310205.1 Endozoicomonas sp. ALC013
GCAGGCTCCTAGGTCTTTCAGATCACCGTTTGCCGGGAGTGAGCACCGGGCTGTCTTTTAACGTCAATGTGATGATAAATGGATATTGAAAAATTATTAAAACTGGTTGCCGTAAAAAAAGCATCGGATCTGTTTATCACTGCCGGCTATCCTCCCAGTGTCAAGCTTGACGGACGTTTGATACCTGTCAACAAGACACCGTTGACGGCCGCAGAAGCAAAAGATTTTGTGCTTGGGGTAATGGATGAGAAGCAGCGCCTGGAGTTTGAGCTGAAGCATGAGTGTAACTTTGCCATTGCCAAAATGGGTATTGGCCGGTTCCGGGTCAGTGCTTTTCAGCAGAGAAACCAGTCAGGGATGGTTTTGCGCCGAATTGAAGAGAAAATACCCGGTTTTGAAGAGTTGAAACTTCCACCTATCCTGAAAGACCTGACCATGGTCAAACGAGGGCTGGTTATCCTGGTGGGCGCTACCAGTACGGGGAAGTCGACAACCCTGGCGGCGATGCTTGGCTATCGTAATGAAAACGACACAGGTCATATCATCAGCATTGAAGACCCCATTGAATTTATCCATCAACACAAAAGGTGCATTGTAACCCAGCGGGAAGTGGGGATTGATACCAAGTCTTATGAAGTGGCGCTGAAAAATACCCTGCGTCAAGCTCCTGATGTCATTATGATTGGTGAAATTCGCAGTCAGGATACCATGCAATATGCCCTGAACTTCGCAGAAACCGGCCATCTGTGCCTGGCAACGCTGCATGCCAATAATGCCAACCAGGCATTGGATCGCATTCTTCACTTTTTCCCTCCGGAACATCATCACCAGGTGTGGATGGATCTTTCCCTGAATCTGAAGGGCGTTGTCGCCCAGCAGCTGGTTCCTTCTCTGGATGGCACAGGGCGGCTTCCGGCCATAGAAGTGTTACTGAATACCCCCCTGGCCCAGGATATGATTCGCAAAGGTGATGTTCATGCACTGAAAGAGTTAATGAAAAAATCCCGGGAGCTGGGCATGCAGACTTTCGATCAGGCATTATTTGATCTCTACAACCTTGGTGAGGTCAGCTATGAAGACGCCATCCGGCATGCTGATTCTGCAAACGACTTGCGTCTGATGATTAAGCTGGGTTCAGAGGTGGATGAGAGTTATCTTACCCAGCGTTCCGGTAAATTGACCTTGCAGATGGAAGAAGCCTAGGAGGCTGACCGAGAATAGACTGCCCTACGCGGTAACTGCTCCTGCGTTGCTCTAGCTCCTGCATCCATGCAGTCG
>NZ_JBLYNS010000388.1:0-1274 GCF_049310205.1 Endozoicomonas sp. ALC013
GAAGTTCATTTTGCTGAAACGTTTATAAACGTAAACAGCTGGGGAAATACATCTACTCCTGATGCCACCAATCCATTATTTTCAAATCCTCCGGGGCGAGGTGTATGGGCAACAAGTGTTCAACGCTGGCATTCTTTACCGGAATGTGAAAGAGGTTCTTGAGTCATGATGGGAGGAAGGCAATTACTGGCTATTTGTTTTCTTCCTTTTTTCGGGTTTACCGGTTTGCTCCTCTGAATGTTCTTCTGCTGTTAAGTAACCTTGATCTGAGGGTTGCCTGCCTTTATCAGCAGTAACGTATGCCTCATCTGCCCACCTTCTTTTAAGTGATACAGAGCCATGGCGTTGTGACGAGATGTCTACCCTGGCCTTTATTTGATCAATACATCGTTTCATTGAATTCCGGTTCCAAAGCATGTTAATCGGGATTTCAATGACCTCAAATCCTGCTTTTTGCAACAGTGCGATTTTAAGCAGAGTCGAACCCTTCCTTGTGTTGAAATCACCACCCACATAATGAGAGGGTCCCTGAATTTCAATTACCATGTTGTGATCTGGCAGTAGCAGGTCAACTGGAGATAATGAATTCAGACTCTTTTCTTCTTCAATCCTCAAAGATGGAATGCATGACTGGAGTTGATTGCGAAAGTCGGATTGACGTTTTGAAACGATCGCATGGTAATGGGTGACGAACGGACATGGTCTCCCAAGCCAACTTGCGGCCATCGCAATGGTGTGTTGATCCTCTTCATTGTCCGGGGATGTGTTTTCCAGACGAATAAACAGGTCATGCATGTGCTTTTCCAGCACGTTACCTTTACTGGTATTTGGAACCAGAGATAACCTGGCACAGCATACCATTACTCCCCAAAGGGACATCAATATCGCTTGCTGAGAGAACTGAGGGTTGCCACTGATTTGGTCGACAAGCGTTTTGAACGTGGAGGTTAACACGTCCAGCTCAATGAGTTCGCCCAGTTTCGCCATGGCCCACAGCAGGTTGGCGATATCCTGGGCATTACATTGGTTTTTTTGTGCCTTCACGTGAGGCAACAGCGCCGTCACGGCCACATTGAACTCTGGTGTCTGCTCCTGCCCATGGTCCACCAGTTTCGCCATGGCCCACAGCAGGTTGGCGATCTCCTGTGGTGTTAAGTCAGCTTTCTGTGCGTTCACGCGAGGCAACAGTTCGGCCACGGCCT
The DNA here is from genome assembly GCF_049310205.1 of Endozoicomonas sp. ALC013. Classification (NCBI taxonomy): domain Bacteria; kingdom Pseudomonadati; phylum Pseudomonadota; class Gammaproteobacteria; order Oceanospirillales; family Endozoicomonadaceae; genus Endozoicomonas; species Endozoicomonas sp. ALC013. The sequence continues at coordinate 1,203 of NZ_JBLYNS010000388.1, forward strand.
CGCTGAGCTCTGGTGTCCGCTGCTGCCCGTTGTCCATCAGTTTCGCCATGGCCCAGAGCAGGTTGGCGACAC
>NZ_JBLYNS010000389.1:0-1261 GCF_049310205.1 Endozoicomonas sp. ALC013
CGTGAGTAATACCCCTTCAAATTCTTTCAGGTAAGGTTCAACCACATCACAGGAACGGCTGTCGGAGTAGATAAAGGCTATTTCTTCGTGGTCGCCATAAAAGCACCAGAAGTAGCCTTTTTTCATTTTACCCTTGCATTTCAGCCCGGCTTTCGACGGTGTTTCATCCAGTGCCAGGGTGTGACTTTCAAGGCAGCTGTCCAGTACTTCATGAGCGACAGGTTGTAACAACTGGCCAGCACGCTGCTCCAGATTGGTCAGCGTGCCACGACTGACGGTGACACCGCTGGCTTCCAGTCTCTGGTGTTGACGATAAAGCGGCAGGTGGTAGCGGTATTTCTCAACCAGCAGGCCAGCTATAAAGCTCACATTGGCAAAGCTGCGGTCAAACAGGCCGGAGGGGGCTGCCGCCGTGCTCAGGGTTTGGTCTGCCTTGTGGCGAACGACGTCCCTCTGGTATTTCAGAATTACGTAACTGCCCGGACGCTGCGCCAGACGATGGGTATATTTATGGTCAATGATTTCATACTGGTCGGCGTCTTCACCCTGCATTTCAGGAGCAGGAATATGAATCAGTTCAACAGGTACACCTTCGGTGAAGCGCAATCCCTGATCGGTAACACAGTCATCTGGCCTGTGCTTCTTTCTGCGCTCATAGGTGATGATTTCTGTTTCCGGAATCTATGGATGCTCAATGTCTTTGAGGATCTCCCCGAGAGCCAGCTGGTCCGGGTTTACTATCAGTCTCTTTTCCGATTTTTCACCGAACAGCTGTTGTTTAAACCAGGCCAGCTGATGTTTGAGGGACTCGTTTTCCTGCTTAAGGTGTTTATTCGCGGATATGTGTTCCTGCAACAGCGCCTGCGACTGCTGGAGCAGCTGCAGGTGACAGAGTTGATTGACAGGGACAGGTAGATTCATAGCCTTTGAATGTAGCTACTACTCAGAGGTTTTGCTGTTTGATGTATCAGGTTTTACATAACGTTTGTGATAGCGGATAGAACGGGTATCAATACCGTCAATGATCAGCTTCAGTTCTGTCAGTGCAAGCAGCTGTTTAACCGCTTGACCGGCGTGGGAGTGAAACTGACCCTGCTCCAGTCGTTTACTCCAGATACAGTAACCGCTACGTTCAAAGTACAGTACCTTGCACTGGTTTCGGCGACGATTGATAAAGACGAACAACTGCCCACTCAACGGGTCTTCCTCAAGGGTATTTTTCACCAGAGCGACCAGGCCGTTGTATGACTTCCTCATATCA
>NZ_JBLYNS010000390.1:0-1236 GCF_049310205.1 Endozoicomonas sp. ALC013
TCATGGCACCGAATTTTGTGAAGGGCCACTGCTACAGTGGGCATTATCGAAAGATCCGCCCCTGCTGGTGCTCGATGAAGCCAACCTGGTGCCAGAGGGTCTGCTTGCCCCTCTGGCCCGTTTAACCCGGCAGCCGCCGGTGCTCCATTATCAGGGCCGGGAGTACGAACTGAACAACCGGCACCGGATTATTCTCACCGGTAATCCGGATCATTATTCGAGACGGCACCTGGATAACACGCTGAAATCACGGATTCCCACCTTCTTTTATAACCCCTTGCCGGACACCGTGCTGGCCAACGCCATCATTCTGCCCAATCTACCGCAGGCCTGGCCTGATCACCTGAAACAACAGGCCCGTGACCGACTATTAACCCTGTACAACCAGTTCCAGGAGCTGCAGGACCAGACCACACCCAGAGATATCACCGATGTGCTGGCCACCGTTCGCCAGATTCTCCGTCACTGTTCCGCTACCGGGGACGACACGCCAGCGCAAGTCAACGCCCTGATCAGGCGGGCATTTATGGACAGTCTGGCCGGTGCTGTAACCACGGAATACCAGCAACGGCTGAGAACCCTCAACGTCTGGTACCAGGGCCAGTTCAAGGAAGATCCGTCCCTTTTGGCGGGGGTTGACGCGAGCTTTACTGATTTTATCCAACGACTGCAGGCCGCCAACCCCGATGGTGACTTCTCTGCGGAGCCTGTCCGGCAGCTGGTCTACCACTACTGGCAAAGTCTGGACAAGGATGACTCGGGACGCACCGCCATGCTGGTGGAAGGGCCGACGGGCTGGGGCAAGGATTTTGTGCTGGGCAGAACCATCCGGCTCTGGCAACAACAGCAAGAGAGGAAACAACAGCCAGTACGCCCATTTGTCCATATCAATGCCAACCCGAACCAGTGGACCTCTTTGGCAGAAAGCGTCAAGCAGGCGATGAGCCGGGGGCAGCTGATCGCCATCAGTGAGCTTAACCTGATTCCCAGCCACTATGTAGAAGGGTTGCTGAATAATGTGTTGACCGGCCATGCAGCACGGGGATTTCGCCTGTTTGCCACCATCAATCCCGGCTATTTTGCCGGACGGGAAGCGCTGAGCAAGGCCCTGACGAGCCGGTGCACCCAGGTCAGGCTGGCTGCCCTTACCCCGGAAGAACTGGAAGGGCTGGTGCAGGGTTTGCCCAAGATACCTGATGGGTTGCCCAGGTGGCTGGCGGGTCACTTCCACCAACT
>NZ_JBLYNS010000391.1:0-1224 GCF_049310205.1 Endozoicomonas sp. ALC013
AACCTGCTGTGGGCCATGGCGAAACTGGTGGACAAAGGGCTGGAGCGGACACCGGGTCTCAACGAGGCCATGGCCGTGCTGTTGCCCTACGTGAACGTACAAAAAGCGAACTTTAAACCACAGGGTATCGTTAACCTGCTGTGGGCCATGGCGAAACTGGTGGACAACGGGCAAGAGCGGACACCAGAGTTCAACAAGGCCCTGGTCGGGCTGTTGCCCCAAGTGAATGCACAGAAAGACTGGTTTATTCCTCTGCATATCGCCAACCTGCTGTGGGCCATGGCAAAACTGGAGGACAACGGGCTGGAGTGGACACCAGATTTCAACAAGGCCGTGGTCACGCTGTTGCCCCACGTGAACGCACAGAAAGACCAGTTTATTCCTCAGCATATCGCCAACCTGATGTGGGCTATGGCAAAACTCGAGGACAAAGGGCAGGAGCGGATACCAGGTCTCAACGAGACCATGGCCGTGCTGTTACCCCTCGTGAAGGCACAAAAAGCTCACTTTAAACCTCAGGAAATCACCAACCTGCTGTGGGCCATGGCGAAACGGGTGGACCACTGGTACGAGCAGACACCAGAGTTCAACGAAACCGTAGCTGCACTGTTGACCTGCGTGACCGAACCAAAAGCTAGCTTTAAACCACTGCATATCGCCAACATGCTGTGGGCCATGGCGAAACTGGTAGATAACGGGCAGGAGCAAACACCAGGGTTGAAAAAGGCCGTGGCCGCGCTGTTGTCCCACGCGAATGCACAGAAAGACCAATTTACTGCCCAGAGCATCGCCAACCTGCTACTGGCCATGGCGAAACTGGTAGATAACGGGCAGGAGCAAACACCAGAGTTCAACAAGGCCGTGGCCGCGCTGTTGCCCCGCGTGGACGCACAGAAAGACCAGTTTAGCCCTCAGCATATCGCCAACCTGCTGTGGGTCATGGCGAAACTGGTGGACAACGGGCAGGAGCAGACACCAGGTCTCAACGAGGCCGTGGCGGCGCTGTTGCCCTTCGTGCACATACAAAAAGCTAACTTTAACCCACAGGAAACCGCCAACCTGCTTTGGGCCATGGCAAAACTGGTGGACAACGGGCAGGCGCAGACACCAGGTCTCAACGAGGCCGTGACCGCGCTGATGCCCCTCGTAAATGGACAAAAAGCTCACTTTAAACCGCAGGGTATCGCCAACCTGTTTTGGGCCATGGCGAAACTGGTGGACAAC
>NZ_JBLYNS010000392.1:0-1203 GCF_049310205.1 Endozoicomonas sp. ALC013
ATGGACTGGGAACAATATCCCAAAAGGAATCCACATTCTGAAACAGCAGATCAATAAGTCGTGAGTAGGCAGCATTGACTTTGGTGGCAGTGATCTTGATAAACACCCGGCTCAAGGCCTGCTGCTGCTCCATCACCTTTTCTTGCTCGGGACCGTATTCACCCTTTACCGCCCGCAACGCATCCAGCCACTCATCTTCCACTTCCCGCCGGGCCTCCCGGTAACCCTGCCAGCGGCTATAGAGATCCGAGGCAAAAGCATCACGCACCGCTTGTTCGCGACGCTCCTTGTCCAGAGAAGAGTCCAGCTCCGCCTGAGTCACCTCATCCGGGGTGGCCACCATCACCAATCCGTGTTCCATTACCTGACCTTCTTGCCTCTGCGTCGCAGCCACTCAAAACGGTGTCCGGCCATAATGGCTGGCCAGTACCCCACCACCAGCTGAGTAAAGAGAATAATTGTCCGCTCCATTAGTAAGCAGATTTCCCTGGAGCCCGATACTTCAGCTCATTGATATTGATCTTGCGCCGTGGCAGCTTCAGCACCATTTGCTGGGCGATCGCATAACTGATCACTCGATCATCGAAGCAACCTTCCTGGGCATTAGTGGCTCCGTTGTCTTCAATGACGTAGGTCTGGCACTCCTTTACCGTCTCTACGTTGCAAATCCCCGCATCACCATCCCTGAGCAATGCAGCCAGGTGATCAATCATTAATGGTTTTGATTTGGTCGTGGTCAGCCAGCCGATCCGCTTGGTGCGTTTCTGGGTGCGCTGGTCCACCGTGGTTTCCATATAGAGATTGGGATACTTCAGGTCTTTCAGTTTGGTGATGGTGGTCAGGCCGTGGTTGTTTCTCTCCACACCAGTCAGGGCATTGTTGTAGTAACGCCCCAGATGGTTAAGCATCTTGCCCAGATCATCCGGTGCCACATGGCCAGACCAGTGGGCAACCTGATAACCGGAACGATCCAATACGTCGATGGATGAATAATCACCGTGCTTGTGTTTGTCATTGATGGGAGCTAATCCCTCAGCAACATCGCAACCAATGACATACTGCTGACTTCCCTCCACTGGGTACCAGATGTTCAGTAATCCCGGTTTCTTCCGGTTCAAGCCATTGGGTGTTAACTCACACTGCCATTTGGATGAATAGCATTCCTGTTTAGCCGCTTCAGTATGTTTGGGATCAAAGACAGGG
>NZ_JBLYNS010000393.1:0-1203 GCF_049310205.1 Endozoicomonas sp. ALC013
GCCTGTCTTTGATCCCAAACATACCGAAGCTGCGAAGCTGGAGTGCTATTCGCCCAAGTGGCAGTGTGAGTTAACACCTAATGGCTTGAACCGGAAGAAACCGGGACTGTTGAAAACCTGGTATCCACCAGATGGTGCCCAGCAGTATGTGATTGGCTGCGATGTTGCTGAGGGACTAGCTCCCATCAATGACAAACACAAGCACGGTGATTATTCATCCATCGACGTATTGGATCGTTCCGGTTATCAGGTTGCCCACTGGTCTGGCCATGTGGCTCCGGATGATCTGGGTAAGATGCTTAATCACTTGGGTCGTTATTACAACAATGCTTTGATCGGTGTGGAAAGAAACAACCACGGCCTGACCACCATCACCAAACTGAAAGACCTGAAGTACCCCAATCTTTACATGGAAACCACCGTGGACCAGCGCACCCAGAAACGCACCAAGCGGATCGGCTGGCTGACCACGACCAAATCAAAACCGTTAATGATTGATCACCTGGCGGCATTGCTCAGGGATGGTGATGCGGGGATCTGCAACGTAGAGACGGTAAAGGAGTGCCAGACCTACGTCATTGAAGACAACGGAGCCACCAATGCCCAGGAAGGTTGTTTCGACGACCGGGTGATCAGTTATGCCATCGCCCAGCAGATGGTTCTGAAGTTGCCCCGAAGGAAGATCAATATCAATGAGCTGAAGTATCGGGCTCCAGGGAAATCGGCCTACTGATGGAACGGACAATCATTATTTTTACTCAACAGATGGTGGGGAGCTGGCCAGCCATTATGGCCGGTCATCGTTTTGAATGGCAGCGACGCAGGGGCAAGAAGGTCAGGTAATGGAACACGGACTGGTGATGGTTGCTACTCCGGATCAAGTGACTCAGGCGGAGTTGGATGAAGCACTGGACAACGAACGTCGTGAACAGGCGGTGCGTGATGCCTTTGCTTCCGATCTCTACAGCCGCTGGCAGGGTTACCGGGAGGCCCGGCGGGAAGTGGAAGATGAGTGGCTGGATGCGTTGCGGGCGGTAAAGGGTGAATACGGTCCCGAGCAAGAAAAAGTGATGGAAGAGCAGCAGGCCTTGAGCCGGGTGTTTATCAAGATCACTGCCACCAAAGTCAATGCTGCCTACTCACGACTTATTGATCTGCTGTTTCAGAATGTGGATTCCTTTTGGGATATTGTTCCCAGTCCAC
>NZ_JBLYNS010000394.1:0-1199 GCF_049310205.1 Endozoicomonas sp. ALC013
TTATGCAGTATGAAGCTAAATTTGAATAGTTTTCCATTTTGTGAGGAATTGGCTCATCGTCAAAATAAGCAGGCAAGCCAACACTTCCAGGATTTATGACAAGTGTACTATTACTGAGTTGTACTGTACGTGGGATATGAGTGTGACCACATAGAATAACTTTTTCTTCAACTCCAGCTGTGAGATCTAAAATCTCTGACTCTGGCCTTACTTTTGCACAACCTTCAGAAACATCCTCAAGCATATAAACCAAGTCATTATCTGGTGTTCCATGACAGAGAAAGAGACCGCTTTCCAGAGATTTTGTTGCAGGTAATTCTTTCATCCATTTAAGCGGATCGTTGCCCAGCTCTGAAAGGATAAATTGCATTGTCGGATTTGAAGATATTTCAGAATCTGTAGCTTCATAAATCTGACGATCCTGATTCCCCTTGATTGTTATTATTTCTTCTGTTTGTAGAAGATCATAAGTTTCTCTTGGAGCCAATGGGCCATACAGAATATCTCCAAGATTTATAAGACCATCTACACTTTTTTGTTTTGCATCCAATAGCACGGCTTCCAAAGCCCATACATTGCTATGAATATCTGAAAATACTGCAAGTTTACTCATATGTTGGATTTAGCCATGTAGCGTCTAAATCAGGTGCACCGTAGGCGTCACCTGGATTTACTTGGTACGCCCGGCATGGGCATGAACTGATGGGGTGAAAGTCCCCTGTGGGAGAACCTACATTTGACTGGCGGTAAAGACGCCTGCTGATGACAACCACTAGCTTAAGGCAAGTGCAGTCCCGCGAGGGCCTGTGCGGAGGCAGTCTGAGTGCAAAGGTGCGAGCCGACGGACAGAAATCGCATACAAGGCTGAGTCTCTGGGCGAGTGAGCCAAAGATTACGAAGCCCTCAGGTTCGTGAGACACGGTAAATGCGGCGGTTGTGCACTGAAAGTTCATGTCCTTATTCGGGGAGATCTGTTCAACATGCGATTGGTAATTCCCAGTTCTCAGCCACTGGTTACAACAGGCTCGGCGAGCAGGGCTCATCACCCTGATCGAGCAAACCCGATGGCAACCAATAGCGCCAGCAGAGGCAACTCCGCGTGGTGATTGGACAGAAGTCAGCAGAGGCCATAGTAGCTATACGACAAAAGTCATTAACGGACGGGAAGTCGTCAGCGAAGGGCCGAACATCGATGACAA
>NZ_JBLYNS010000395.1:0-1196 GCF_049310205.1 Endozoicomonas sp. ALC013
CAGGCAAGGGCTGCCATTGATTATTCAGGGTCAGCGCAATATTGCCGGGCAGTTCATCGGCGCCAAGGTCGGTCCGCCAGACGATATCATCAGGCCATCCTGGCACAGGGGTTATCGTGCCATTTGTCCAGTCGATGGGGTAGTCGCGCAACTGGCCGTCTTCATCCAGATGGGTCTGGACAAAAAAGAGACGATATTGGCGGGCATCGTAAGGAGTTTCAGGGAAGTATCTGGTGATCCTGAAGTGGCGGGGAGCCACAATATCGCCAAATGCGGAGGGGGAAGCCGAATGACTGTTTCTTTTCGGATTTACCGTTGACCCGCTCTTGTGGCGGGTCTCCAGGCCTTGTTGCATGGCCTGCACAATCGTGATGACGTCCTGATCTGTTGCCATCGGTGTCACGGTGATTACCCGGTCACGACAACGGGGTACAGGCCCGAACTGTACCATGATGGGCGTCAACAGACCGGGTATGCTATTGGCGCTGGCCTCAAGGTCCTGGCGTCGTTGTTCTTCCTGCTTGATTCGTGCCAGGCGAGCGGTATCTTCCTGTAGCGGGGGCAGCAGTTTCTTTAAAGCGCGAAAGGGCAGTGACAGGTGTTGTCGCAAGGCCTGATCCCACTGTTCAGGGCGCTGACTGGCCAGCTGCCGGGCGCTGCGAAACAGGTCGTCCAGTGCCAGTTGCACCGGGCTGTTCTGCTGATTCAGCGCTGTGGCCAGTTGGTGGAAGTGATCCGCCAGCCATTGGGGCAACTCTTCGGGTATCTTGGGCAATCTCTGCACCAGCCTTGCCAGGTCTTCCGGGTCAAGGGCTGCCAGCCTGATTTGGGTGCAGCGGCTGGTCAGGGCCAGGCTCAGCGCTTCCCGTCCGACGAAATAGCCGGGATTGATGGTGGCAAACAGGCGGAATCCCGGCGCTGCATGGCCGGTCAACACATGATTCAGCAACCCTTCTACGTAGTGACCGGGAATCAGGTTAAGCTCACTGACAGCGATCAGTTGCCCCTGGCTCATGGCCTGTGTAATGCGCTCGGTCATCGTGGTCCACTGGTTCGGGTTGGTATTAATATGGACAAACGGGCGATTCATCCCTTGCTGTTGTTGCCAGAGCCGGATGGTTCTGTCCAGCACAAAGTCCTTGCCCCAGCCTGCCGGGCCTTCCACCAGAATGGCGGTGCGCCCCGAGTCATCCTTA
>NZ_JBLYNS010000396.1:0-1192 GCF_049310205.1 Endozoicomonas sp. ALC013
GAGTGTCTGTGGTTACTGAGGAGGAAGGTGACTGCATGGTTTCTTCGGGGAATACCTGTTTCCAGTTGGAGAATCGTCTGGGGATGACAACAATAGAACGTAAACGCTAATTTAACCAGCGTAATAGCCAACCCCGCCGGTTGCCTTGGTGGGCCACCCACATGTACTTATCCGAGTGGATGGCCTTGCTGAGTTCCTTGAGTACCTGGATCCGGGTTTCATCAGCATTCATGATGTGGCCGACCCGCTGATGGTCTGCCATCAGGTTGATCAGGGACTGCAGTTGCAGGGACAACCGGATCAGCCAGTTGGCCATGGTCGTCCGGGTAATGGAGCCGCCATAGCGTGCCAGTATTTTTTCCTGCCGGAACAATGGCAGGGTGCGGCCGGCCAGGCATCGCAATATTTGGCAATGATGATTCAGGCCAGCATGCTAACGGTCACTGCGGGTTTGGGAATGATATCCAGCTCTTCCCGGACTCTGGTGAAGAAGGTCTCAAGGGCACCCTGCTTCTCTTCCGGGGGCAGCTCAATACGTTCCTGAAAAGCTGGGGTCAGAAAAGCTGGGGGCAGGTCTTTCATTGTGTAAAAATATATTGTTTATCACCATAAACGACACGTGTTATGCAAAATGATGACCCTGATTTTTGTCTTTCCCTGATCCCTGCCATCGTACCGGCGGACAGACGGCCTTCCCTGGCCGATGCAGTTTGCAGCCCGCTCCGGCACTCCAGCGCTCCGCAGACTGCAAACTGCACCCACCCTGGCGTCCCTGACCCTTTCTTCACGCGAGAAAAAAAAGACAAAAACGATTGAACACCTATAATTCCATTTTCGTATCTTATCGAGTTGTCAGTTTATGGATGCTCTCAGGAGTCGATTTTCTACCTTCCGGATAACCGCTCAACACGCCCCCTTATCGGGGCCGAGTGCTGCGCCTTCCTTTGCCAGTGCTGTCGATGACGACAGATCAAATCCAAACGGTGAGGCTCCGATACTGGCGGCCTGTCGCGGCAATAATCTTCCCTGGGTTCAAGAGTTGCTGGCGAACGATCCGGCTCTGGTGAACAGATCATTCCTGACGAAAGTTGCTAATCCTGCCTGGCAGGTGTATCCGCTCTTCATCGCTGCCCAATACGGGCATCTCGCCGTCGCGAAATGCCTGATCGGGGCTATCAGAGAGGCCGTAGGA
>NZ_JBLYNS010000397.1:0-1184 GCF_049310205.1 Endozoicomonas sp. ALC013
AAATCGCCAACCTGCTGTGGGCCATGGCGAAACTGGTGGACAACGGGCTGGAGCAGACACCAGGGCTCAACGAGGTCGTGGCCGCGCTGTTGCCCCACGTGATCGCACTAGAAGACCAATTTAATGCCCAGGAAATCGCCAACCTGCTGTGGGTCATGGCGAAACTGGTGGACAACGGGCAGGAGCAGACACCAGGGCTCAACGAGGTCGTGGCCGCGCTGTTGCCCCACGTGATCGCACAAGAAGACCAATTTAATGCCCAGGGAATCGCCAACCTGCTGTGGGCCATGGCGAAACTGGTGGACAACGGGCAGGAGTGGACAGCAGGGCTCAACGATGCAGTAGCCGCACTGTTGCCCCACGTGAATGCACAGAAAGACCAATTTAGTCCTCAGCATATCGCCAACCTGCTGTGGGCCATGGCGAAGCTGGTGGACAGCGGGCTGGAGAAAACACCAGAGTTCAAAGATGCTCTGGCCGCACTGTTGCCCCACGTGAACGTACAGAAAGACCAATTTATTCCCCAGCATATCGCCAACCTGCTGTGGGCCATGGCGAAACTGGTGAAGAATGGGCAGGAGCAGACACCAGAGTTCAACGAGGCCGTGGCATCGCTGTTGTCCCTCGTGAACGCACAGAAAGCTAATGTAAAACCACAGGAAATCGCCAACCTGCTGTGGGCCACGGCGAATCTGGGTGAGCTCATTGAGCTGAACGTGTTTACATCCACGTTCAACTCTCTTGTCTACAGAATCAGTGAAAACACTCAGTTCTCTCAGCAAGAGATACTGATGTCTCTCTGGGGAGTAATGGTATGCTGTGCCAGGTTGGCTCTGGACTCCAATGCCCATAAAAATAACGTGCTTGAAAAGCACATGGATGACCTGTTGACTCGCCTGGAAAATACATCGCCAGATAATGAAGAGGATCAATCCATCATGATCATGGCCGCAAGTTGGCTTGGCAGAGCCTGTCCGGTCGTTCGCGATTACCAGACAAACATTTCAAAAACCCAGGTCGACTTCCGTGATCAACTCCAATCATCTATTCCATCTTTGAAGATTGAAGAAGAAAAGAGTCTGAACTCATTACCTCCGGTTGACCTGCTACTGCCAGATCACAACATGATGATTGAAATTCAGGGACCGTTTCATTACGTGGGTGGTGATTTCAACACCAGGAAT
>NZ_JBLYNS010000398.1:0-1181 GCF_049310205.1 Endozoicomonas sp. ALC013
GGGTGAAAGTCTCATACTGACAAGTACTATGGATCTACTTTATTAGGAAATGGGATGACATTGCCGTTATGACCGCTGATCTTGGCTCGATAGGTGACCGACAGAAGCCGCCAGCCCTTATCAAACCAGTCGCTCTGGATTAAAGACCTGAGCGTTAGAATCCCTTGGCCTCCCGGATTTCTCCACCGCATTCCCGAACATTTCATGCGCTGAGTAACCAGTGTTTTGCATGCTGCTTCAATCACTCCGGAGCCGATGGGAAGACTTTTTGACAAATGCTCTACGTACTTCATCCGTAGGCTATTTTTTCTGAAGTATTCCAGTTCGGTCTTAAGCTTGGATCGGCGCGGGTGTTTTTTGTGTTGGTAAGCCAGGGCCTTGATGACTTTATCAATTCCGCCAGTTTCTTCTTTCAGAATATGCCGGTACGTTTTGAACTTCTCTTTAGCCTTTGGACTATTTTCACCGTACGACAGATCAAAGGCTTTCTTCAGGTGCTCTGCCGCATGGTAAAAGTCGATAATTTCATGACCTTCAGGTAAATCGCTGGAGAGATATGTCCAGTTGTCTTTGGCTCCATCTGCGACTTTCACCAATGTCAGACCCGGCTTTTGTTCAAGGACCTTATTCAGGTGATTTTTGATGGACTGTTTCAATGTCTCCTTCTTGCTCTCGGGCATTCGCCCCATCCTTATGGTGGATAGACGATTACCCAGATCATCATAAAACGACAGCGTCCCACAACTGGCTTCCTGACAACCCGCAGGGCCTCTGGTACGCTTGCCTTCAGCTGCTCCCTTGTCCCGTTTTTCCTGACGCTTTCCGTCCTTCATAGGCAGCATTACACCATCAAGAGAGGCCGCTACCGTCACAGCATTGGCTGGAACCTGAAAGTTGTCTGCCAGAATATACTCAAAAGGTTCAAGATACTGTTCCCACCGTTCACTGAGTTTTGCAGGAAGACGAGCCAAAGTACTGGCCGACGGTTTCATATTTCCCAGTAACTCAAGAAGGCTTGCAACTTCGGTTGGTGGCAACTGAGCCACCATCCACGCCGCTTGCTTCGCCGCCCTGGGTAACCAGAACCCTTCAACAATCCCTGCCTGGAGTTCCAGGGGGACTATACATTTGCTTCCTGAGCCGGATCGATACAGGGTTCGCTTTACCCGGACAGGGCCAGC
>NZ_JBLYNS010000399.1:0-1179 GCF_049310205.1 Endozoicomonas sp. ALC013
GAGGTTGCCGTCGTTGCAGGGGCACCATCTCGCATCATTGATGCCCTGCGTGAGCCCTTTAAACCCGGGTCGCTGCAGATTTGTGCCCGAAACTGTATTCGTACAACCCTGATGCGGCCTCGGATGATCCCGAAAAAAAACCGGGCAAAACCGCTGTTAATAGCATCTCAACACCTGCTGTTGTCAGAACCCTTGAAGAAATTTGTGTCCAACCCACTGACTTTTAAAGAAATGTACTCAAGCATCAGACAATGTTTATTTCCCTGGGATGACTCTGTCAATCCGCAGGAAACGGCCGAGGGTTCCCACGCACGGGCAGTACCCTCTCTCCAGCAACCTGTTGTCAGCGCAGAAAATATTTCAGCACGTGCGGTGGCTTCCCCGGGCAACGGAAGCATACGTCCATCAGCGTCTGATCTCGATTTGGTTGATTTGGGCGATCGACTGGCTGCAGCAATCAGGGAAGGTAGGAAAGGTGATCTGTCAGCCCTCAACGACCTGCTGAACCTGCTGGAGGAGCAGGGAATCAATCCCAATCTCTGCGACCAGCAAGGCCGCTACCCGCTTTTTTGGTTCAGGGACTCATACAGAGTGCACAAATGTCTCAAGACACTGCTGGACAGAGGGATTGACCCCAATATCGCCACTATCGATCCGTTGACTGATGAAGCGAACATACCTCTGCTTCTGGCTGCCAAAAAAGGCAGTTATGAGGTCTGCAAGGCCTTGCTGGATCACGGGGCTGACCCGCAAGTCCATGACCTCGCTAATTGGACGGCGCTGCACTGGGCCACATCGGAACCAGGCTATCAGACCGTCATGCTCCTGAAGTGCCTGCTGGATCACGGTGTTGATATTAATGCCCGTAATAGTATGGGACGCACCCCGCTGTGCAATGCCGTCATTGGTGACGTATTTTCACTTTCACTTTTGGCCGTTAACACTCTGCTGGGCGAAGGTGCCGATCCCAATATTCCTGATAATGAGGGTAGTACCGCGCTGGACCATGCCGTTTTTAACGAGCGCACCAACATGGTTGACGATTTGCTGGCTCACGGTGCCAATCCTGATACGCCCGGCGACACCTCCAGCTGCGGGTGGAGTAACTCACTTTGCATGGCATTAAGTAAGCAATACACAGACGACATTGTGGATATGCTCCTTGCTTACGGTACCAAT
>NZ_JBLYNS010000400.1:0-1178 GCF_049310205.1 Endozoicomonas sp. ALC013
CTGGTCGAGGATACCGTGAGCAGTGTACCAGGAAGTAACGCAACCTTGGCCGATCCGACTTCTGAACCACCTACGATGACACAGCCAACCGTTACCTCACCACCGTTCTGGAAAACCGTGCCCACAACAATACCAGGAAACACCATGACCTCTTCCAGAGCGCCTGCTTCTGAACCATTGACTCCGCCAGTGGTACCATTGCCCTCCACGCCAGCAGCAGACAGTGAAACCGGAGCCAGGGCATCAACCCCCATACTTGTTCCAAAACCGACTTCTTCTGCGACATTGTCCCCAGCGATAACACCGTCAACCGTCAAGTCGACACCGGTCACGACAACCGTGATCAGGGTATCAGGAAGTACCAGCATAACCTTGGACGTTCCGGCTGTGGAACCATCTACGACGGCACAGCCAACCGTTGCCACGTCACCGTTCTGGAAAACCGTGCCCACAACAATACCAGGAACCACCATGACCTCTTCCAGAGCGCCTGCTTCTGCGCCAATGACCACTGCAATAGCGCTGTCGACCGCCACGGTGGCACCGCTGGCATCTTCCCTGAGTGCTGGTGCCATAATCGGTATCGCCGCGGGAACCGGCCTGGTGCTGGCATGTTTTGGGGGGGCGTGCATTTACCGCTATTACCAACGCAGGTCAGGCACATACCGGCTTAAGGATTGCAATCGGTTGCCAGGGCATCGATCTGAACTACCGTCGTCGTATGATCAGGTGGCGTATACTTATAAACTGGAGTCCATTCCAGCGAGCAGGCAACGAAGTCAGAAAACACCTGCCCATGGAAACAGGAGCAAGCACTCGAAGGTATAAACTCAACGCATGTGGTTTCATTAACCGCTTTGCCGTGAAAAATATTTTGCTTAACCATTTTTCATCCCTGAGGGTGGCGCAAAACATTTTCACGCGCCATGGGCATTTGTGGTGCAGTCTTTAACTTACCCAAGCAGGGAGTAGGTGTTAATGTCTACCCTGAGAAGGTGCCTTAAAGCCTACGTATGGCAAGGCTTTCACGCTTAAGTCAGTGCCATTGGTTCAGACACCCCTTTCAACCTGTTGACCAGTTCAGCCCATCCAGGTTCTCCAGCCCCGGAGAGTCTTGCTCATTAACCGGTCACTTTTTACCTGCGCAAACAGCGCTTATAATTCCCTCCCATTCACTA
>NZ_JBLYNS010000401.1:0-1164 GCF_049310205.1 Endozoicomonas sp. ALC013
CGGTATCAGTTGGCGTTGTTCACTATGATGCAAGGGTCGTTTTGACGATAAAGTGTAGTGTTTGATTGAAAGGGCAAATTGACAGTGTTTATTACCATCATAGTGATCACCATAATGAGTAGATATCTTCATCATGTAATCTATTTTTTCTGGTGTGATGAGAGCTTTGAAACCATGAACAGGTTTTATTGAATGTCTTGGTGGATGGTCAGTAGAGCAGGCGTCAGAAGCAGCATAAAATTCATTACTCTCCCGGACATAGGCGAGCGGCGCGTCCAACTGTCTGACTGTGCCATGCCAGTATCGCCCACTTTTTGAAGAATCGGTACGATCATCCGGTTTTTTATAATCATTACCTGACGTTGTGTATTGCCAACTGACACCAGCACTGCTTCTGTCCATAATTATATTTCATGAATTCATGGGAAATATAAAAAGTAGACTACTCGATGGCATCATCAGTCAGCCGTTTTCACTGACTTTTTTCTCCTCCTGTTCCTCTTTTTTGTTTTTTCTGTTGGCTCTTCTACATATTCTTCGGCGGTAAAATAACAGTCATCGGAAAATTCCCCTCCTTCATCGGCAGTAACGTATGCTTCATCTTCTGCCCCCTCGTCGCTGTTCTGTAACAAAGAGCCATAAGCCTTTGGCGGGACGGCTAACTTTGTCTTTATTTGCTCAATCACGCTTTGCATTGAATCCTGGTCATCCAGCTTTCTCACCGGGATTTCAATAACCTCAAACCCTAATTTTTGCAGCAGGGCGATTTTCAACAAAGTCGGGCCATTCCTGGTTTTGAAATCACCACTCACGTAATGGGAAGGTCCCTGAATGTCGATCACCATGTTGTACTCTGACAGTAGCAGATCGACCGGAGGTAATGAGTTCAGACTCTTTTCTTCTTCAATCTTCAAAGACGGAAAGCTCGATTGGAGGTGATCGCGGAAGGTGGATTGAGATTGTGAAGTGTTTGTCGTGTAATAAGGGATGACCGGACACGCTCTCCCAAGCCAACATGCAGCCATGGAAATGATGGATTGATCCTCTATACTACCTGGGGATGTATTTTCCAGGCGAGAAAATAGTTCGCCTATGTGCTTTTCAAGGGAGTGTTTATCATTATTACCTGAGTCCAGGTAAAACCTGGCGCAGAATACCATAACG
>NZ_JBLYNS010000402.1:0-1134 GCF_049310205.1 Endozoicomonas sp. ALC013
CTCCCTCTTTTCCAAGTTAAAAAACTTCAGCATTGTTAAAGATTCTCAGACTTTCAAAGGCTATTTTGCCAAGGCCAACACGTTCTTTTTAGCTGTAAACCCCCAGCAGATTACAAATACCAGCTGCCTTACCAGCATGCTAAAGTCGAAGACTCAGATAAAAAAGTTTGCAGAAGAAAGCGAGGAAAACATTCAGGCGGTTGCTGCTAACTCATGCTTGAAACAGATTGCCTCCATGTGTAATGGCAAAGGCATGCCCGACAAAGCGAAGGTGGAAGCATTCGTGGCGTGGGAGTGCTGGAAGGTGAACGGCGAATTCAGCCTGGAACTGCTGCGGGCCTTTTCCTCTATGATGAGCAGTAGGGGCTTGCCCGACAAAGCGAAGGTGGAAGCATTCGTGGCGTGGGAGTGCTGGAAGGTGAACGGCGAATTCAGCCTGGAACTGCTGCGGGCCTTTTCCTCCATGATGAGCAGTAGGGGCTTGCCCGAGAAAGCGAAGGTGGAAGCGTTCGTGGCGTGGGAGTGCTGGAAGGTGAACGGCGAATTCAGCCTGGAACTGCTGCGGGCCTTTTCCTCCATGATGAGCACCAGGGGCTTGCCCGACAAAGCGAAGGTGGAAGCGCTCAAAGCGTGGGAGTGCTGGAAGGTGAACGACGAATTCAGCCTGGAACTGCTGCGGGCCTTTTCCTCCATGTGTCATAGCAAAGGCTTGCCCGACAGAGCGAAGGTGGAAGCGCTCAAAGCGTGGGAGTGCTGGAAGGTGAACGGCGAATTCAGCCTGGAACTGCTGCGGGCCTTTTCTTCCATGTGTCAAGGCAAAGGCTTGCCCGACAAAGCGAAGGTGGAAGCGTTCGTGGCGTGGGAGTGCTGGAAGGTGAACGGCGAATTCAGCCTGGAACTGCTGCGGACCTTTTCCTCCATGTGTCATGGCAAAGGCTTGCCCGACAGAGCGAAGGTGGAAGCGTTCGTGGCGTGGGAGTGCTGGAAGGTGAACGGCGAATTCAGCCTGGGACTGCTGCGGGTCTTTTCCTCCATGATGAGCAGTAGGGGCTTGCCCGACAAAGCGAAGGTGGAAGCGTTCGTGGCGTGGCAGTGCTGGAAGGTGAACGGCGAATTCAGCCTGGAACTGCTGCG
>NZ_JBLYNS010000403.1:0-1126 GCF_049310205.1 Endozoicomonas sp. ALC013
TCGATTGGGTAAGCGACACAATATCTGAGATAAATGCTCGTAAAATGGGGCCTCATCCAGAAAAAAACGACAATGTCATAGCTATTGACGGCAAGGCTCTGCGTGGCTCACGTCCAGCTAAAGGCAAGAAGTTGGTCCATATGGTCAGTGCTTACAGTTCAGAACTTAAGCTTATATTAGGTTTTACCCCCGTTGATAAGAAGTCCAATGAGATTACTGCCATTCCCGAAGTTATCGATGTGCTTTTTCTCGAAGGAGCCTTGATTACCAGTGATGCCATGGGGTGTCAGAAAAATATTTGCAAAAAAATCATTGATAAAAAAGCTGATTACCTGCTCTGCGCCAAGGACAATCAGCCGACTCTGAGCAGTAATATCGAAGCATATTTTTCAAAGTACATTGAAGAACACCCGGATGATCCGGAACCTGCTGATGACGAACCAGCCTTTGCAGAATCGATGGAGAAAAATCGGGGGCGTCAAGAACACCGGCGTTGTTGGGTTTTTAACGACATTGAGGATATAGACCCCAAGCATGAGTGGCCTGGCCTTAAGCAGTTTTCGGTTATCCAGAGAGACAGATTGGTTGGTAAAAAACAAACAACTGAATTGCATTTTTATATAGAGAGCCGAGAGATGACAGCCTCCAGTGTGCTGGCAGCAGTACGCAATCATTGGAGTATAGAAAATGGACAACACTTGTCACTGGATGTCAGCTTTCAAGAAGATGCCTCTAAAATCCATGAGCGAACAGCGGCAAAGAACGTTGCGACTGTAAGGCGGTGGTGTTTTAATGTACACAAACAAAGTAGCCGGTTTGAGAAAGAGAGTATGTCAGGCCGGATTGAACTGGCAGGGTTAGATCAGGACTATCGAACCGAGCTGGTACTTGAGAAGTTTTATCCTGACTAAACAGCGAGTTTAAATTCAGGCTGCAGAAGCAGCACAAGGTACAAGCTTCGTGTGAGGCCGGTGGCTTTTTGTGTCAATTTTCCATATTTTGGTTTCTTTTCATCAATCCTGCCTAAAATACGCGCTGGATTGTCTGAGAATATTCGATCTGCAATGTTGGCAGTCATGAGCAGAGCAAAAATATGAACTATGGTGCATCTGATGCGACCACCCTG
>NZ_JBLYNS010000404.1:0-1116 GCF_049310205.1 Endozoicomonas sp. ALC013
AGCAAATTTCTGCGGGATTACCCGGTGATCTGATGTGAGTACGGCAATTATCTCGGGTTTCATCATTGGGGATGGTTGAAATTACCAGTTTATTCACTTTTTGTTGAACTTTTTGTGCTTTGGGAACTCTAATGCTGCTGTGTTTGACTCAGTCTATTAATAACAACTTATCAGACCAAGGGAGTGATAACGATGTTACGTGCTGACTTTTCTTCCCCCTCAACGACGTCAGCTTTTACAGCCGCCTCTGGAAATTCTGATGGATTTTCTGATGAAAAAAAACATACACAGGCCACAAACATAAAATTTGGCGATAGATTCAGAACCATTTGCCCTGTGTTTTCTAAACCTCTTTTAGATCAGGTCAATTTGGAAATAAATAATGATGATAGATATTTCTGTTCGGAGCTTGTCAATAATTTTCTGGACGGTCATCGTGGAGTAAGATATATAAATTCAAGCAATATATTTGAAAGTCTGGATTTTACTATTAATTCTGAAAATCCTTTATTCACCGCCCGTTTATGCTTTGAAATGCCAATTCAGTTTGATGAAAATAGTCATTTGATGAACAAGGAGGTATTTCAGGCCAGCTTGACTACTTCATCGGTTGCAATCCGGGCTCTATGCTCAGAAGCATTGGATAAAATGGCCGATGAATTTCAGTGGCGGGATCGTTCGGTAAACGTTGTGGGTATTTACCTCATTCGTTACCCGTTAATTCCCTCAAGGGGGATAAAAGGTATGCACTGGCATAAAGATCCCGGCAAAAAAAGTATGGTCGTTCAATTGAATGACAATACCAACGCAACCAAAACGGGTGTGAAGTATTCAGGAGGCGGGCTTAATATTGGCAAAAAGTCACCTGGTTCAAAAGTAACATTCCCTGTTAAAGGCACTGTAGAGAATTATCCTTATGGCCCTAATGACGAAGAAATCGGGAATGCCGGGTATATGTTTTCCAATGATCAAGGTGATCTGATTCACCAGCCTGAGGATATCGTATACCATAGCGAAAATAGTGACGATCTGGCAGAAAAACGCATCATAGTGGTATTAGTTGACGATTAAGGAATTCGAAAAGAGCCAAAAGTACGTTATTCAGGGACAATTCCT
>NZ_JBLYNS010000405.1:0-1097 GCF_049310205.1 Endozoicomonas sp. ALC013
GTTGTTTGTTTTTCAAATAGAAAATAGGACACCCTTATATTTGACAAACAAGCTAGGAGGCTTATATGGTCCGCCCCGTTTTGCAAGAGCCTGTTTTGTTAATTTGCAAACAAAGATAACTGCAATCATATATACGGCCTATTAACGAGGTCTAACCCTCTGGCCCTGATGGGTATCCGCGCAACCTGGCCTTATCAGTCCGACGGCCTCAAGGGCCAAGTCTCCTATCAGGTTTCAGGTTGCTGGTTTTTACCTGTTCGCCATCAACTGTACATGCTCATCGCAATCTGCGGGTGTTTCTCCTTTGACTAAACTTATGCTTTACTTTGCTGCTGACGCCTTTACTTCATCATGCAGCCTTGTAAACTTCATTGCGAGTCATGATGACCCATACAATCCGAGCCATTTTATTGGCCAGTCCAACGGTGGCAACGTTGTGGTTACTACGCTCATTAAGCTGGCTAACCCACTTTTTACAACGGTCATCCTGATTTTTCAGGCAGTGGAGTACCGAACGTGCGCCGTGTATCAGTAATGTGCGCAAGTATTTATCACCCCGTTTACTGATCCCCAGCAAGACCGACTTACCACCCGTGGAGTGCTGTCTTGGAACTAATCCCATCCATGCGGCAAGGTGTCGACCAGAGTGAAAATAAGTTGCATCACCAATGGCGGCTCTCAATGCCGTGGCAATAATGGCTCCGATACCCGGCATGGTCATTAATCTACGACAAATGTTGTCATTACAAGCCAGTTCCTGAATTTTCTGGTCATACTGTTGAATACGCTGGTCAAGTCTGACCAACTCTTCTGATAAACCATGCAACAGCTCACGGGTCAGTGAATGGAGTCCATTTTCAGCATCTTCCAGAATACGTGGAAGTTGGGCACGAACTTTACCGATACCCTGGGCAACCACAATACCTTCTTCCAATAGCGAACCCCGGATCTGGTTAACCAGGGCAGTCCTCTGATCAACTGCTTGTTGACGATAGCGGTGCAGAAGTTGCCAGGCCTGCTGCTCTGACGTCTTAACAGGTACAAAACGCATACTGGGCCGTGAAGCTGCTTCTGTAATCGCTTCAGCATCGTTGTAG
>NZ_JBLYNS010000406.1:0-1090 GCF_049310205.1 Endozoicomonas sp. ALC013
CGTTGTCAACGTTCTTCTGGATGCAGGTGCCAATATTGATGCCCGCGATGATGTTGGTGAAACTCCGCTGCATAAGGCTCGTAGCAAAGAGACAGTGGAAGCGCTGCTGGACAGGGGTGCTGATATTGAGGCCAAGAGGAGGTGTAACGGAACTCGGCTGATGTCTGTGGTTTCTAATCCAGGCAGCTTTGGGGCTGTAAAGGCACTTCTGGTCGCAGGTGCCAGCGTTAATGCCCGCAATCGTCTTGGTCGAACTCCGTTGCATTTTGCCCATAGCCAGGAGGTTGTGAAAGAACTTCTGGCTTGGGGAGCCGATATTGAGGCCAGGGATCATACCGGAGAAACTCCACTGTTTTCGGCTTGTCATCAAGACAGTCTGGAGGAGTTAAAGGTACTTTTGGCCGCAGGTGCCTGCGTTAATGCCCGGGATGATTTAGGCCGGACTCCGTTGCATAAGGCCAGGAGCAGTGAGATTGTGAACGAGCTGCTGGCCTGGGGTGCCGACATTGAGGCCAAGGATAATGATAAAGCAACACCACTAATTTGTGCGATTATTATTTATGGCAAATTTGAGGCGGCCAAGGCGCTTCTGTTCGCAGGTGCCAATATTGAGGCTGCTGATGAATTTCAACGGACACCATTGCATCTTGCGGCTGGCGATATGCGTCACGACTTGCGGTATATGGAGGTGCTTCTGTCCGAGGGGGCCAATCTTGAAGCCAGGCAAAAAATTACACGATATACCCCGTTGCATGAAGCAGCATTAAGTGCTTCGGGCAAGAAAGTCCAATTATTGGTGGCTGAGGGTGCCAACTATAAGGCGCGAGATAGGCATGGGAGTACACCGCTGGGTGTGGCCATGGGCAGAATTGACAAAATGGACGACCTGCTGGCAGCGACTGGCAGATTTGACAACATTGACTCGGATGATGAGCCGGTTAGTTTTCAGCCCCAATCACTTCAGTCCTGCGCCCGTTCCGCTATCCGCTCGCGCCTGGTTAAACACCGGAAAAATACCGGACAACCGTTGTCAGAATCGGTGCAGGATCTGCCGCTGGATCCGACGCTGAAAGCCTATCTCTATAAGCCT
>NZ_JBLYNS010000407.1:0-1088 GCF_049310205.1 Endozoicomonas sp. ALC013
ACCGTCGTATGATATTATTCTCGCCTTCATACCTTCATACCTCCATAAATGAGGCAGTAATGAATAATATTGACGGTCGCAGGCTTTCAGACTCCATCAGGGAAGAAATTCGATTCAAAGCAATAAAGGACTGGAATGCAGGTATGAGTCCTACAAATCTTGCTCACAAGTATGGAACCTCAAGAAAAATAGTCTATCAATGGATAGACCGATACAAACAGCGTGGCTGGGACGGCCTGAAAACCCGTACAGGTAAAACTGGCCCCAAGCCAAGACTGTCAGCCGTTCAGGAGCAACAGCTAAAGCTACTTCTGAGAACCCGAACACCTATTGATTATGGCTACCAAACTACATTGTGGACATGCCAGATCATAGCAGCACTCATTGAAAAGACTTTTCAGGTCAAGTATGTACCTGGCGGTGTTCGCAAACTGTTAAAACGCTTGGGTTTCTCGCCCCAAAAGCCTCGCTGGGGGGCTTGGGAACAGGATAAAAAAAATAGAAGAATGGCTTGATGAGCGTTATCCCGCGATACTTCGGCAAGCAGAAGAACAAGATGCAATCATCTTCTTTCTGGATGAATCTACAGCAAAATCTGAGTGCCATCGTGGCAGGACATGGGGCGTAAAAGGACTAACTCCAGTTGTAAAAACAACAGGCTCCAGACACAGGTTGAACATTGTTTCTGTAGTGAGTTCAGAAGGTATCCTGAGATACCGGACATTTACCGGGAAAATGGATCGCTTTATGTTTGTTGACTATCTGAAGTCATTGGTCCGAAGTGTTGACAAGCCAGTGATCATAATCACAGATGGTCATCCTGCACACCGGGCAAAATATACGAAAGCTTATGTAGAACAAGAGCCGAAGCTGCTTGGGCTGCACATACTGCCAAGCTATTCTCCGGAGTTAAATCCTGATGAACAGGTCTGGAATCAGCTCAAAGAAAAGCTGGGAAAAGTCGCTTTGAAGACCAAAGATGAGTTCACAAGTTTTGTTCGTAGCAAGATGCGAGCACTACAAAAAATGCCTGAAGTGGTGAAAGGTTTTTTCAGGTTGCATGACACCAGATATGCTTGCAGGCAGTG
>NZ_JBLYNS010000408.1:0-1080 GCF_049310205.1 Endozoicomonas sp. ALC013
TGCATCGTTGAGCCCTGCTGTCCACTCCTGCCCGTTGTCCACCAGTTTCGCCATGGTCCACAGCAGGTTGGCGATAGCCTGTGGTGTAAAGTTGGCTTTCTGTGGCTTCACTTGGGACAAAAGCGCGGCCAGGGCCTCTTTGAGCTGTGGTGTCCGCTCCAGCCCGTTGTCCACCAGTTTCGCCATGGCCCACAGCAGGTTGGCGATATGCTGAGGAATAAATTGGTCTTTCTGTGCGTTCACGAGGGGCAACAGCGCGACCACGGCTTCTTTGAGTTCTGGTGTCTGCTCCAGCCCGTTGTCCACCAGTTTCGCCATGGCCCACAGCAGGTTGGCGATATGCTGAGGAATAAATTGGTCTTTCTGTGCGTTCACGAGGGGCAACAGCACGGCCACAGCCCCTTTAAGCACTGGTGTCTGCTTCTGGCCGTTGTCCACCAGTTTCGCCATGGCCCACAGCAGGTTGGCGATATGCTGAGGAATAAATTGGTCTTTCTGAGCGTTCACGAGAGACAACAGCGATGCCACGGCCTCGTTGAACTCTGGTGTCTGCTCCTGCCCGTTCTTCACCAGTTTCGCCATAGCCCACAGCAGGTTGGTGATTTCCTGTGGTTTAAAGTGAGCTTTCTGTGCATTCACGTTGGGCAATAGGCTGGCCACGGCCTCATTGAGCCCTGGTGTCCGCTCCTGCCCGTTGTCCACCAGTTTCGCCATGGCCCACAGCAGGTTGGCAATATGCTGAGGAATAAATTGGTCTTTTTGTGCGTTCATGTGGGGCAACAGTGCGGCCACAGCCTCGTTGAGCCCTGGTTTTCGCTCCTGCCCGCTGTCTACCAGTTTCGCCATGGCCCACAGCAGGTTGGCGATTCCCTGGGCATCAATATCCCTGGCTTCAGGTTTTTGGTTGCACTTGAATATTATTGCATCAAATAGCGTTGACAATAAGTTAGCCTGAGTAATTTTAACTCGCTCATCCATGGGTTTAGGAAGGGCAAAAACACCTGCTGAAGTGAATGAGTGCAGTGTTGTCGTCAGGCTTCGCCAATTCCAGCTCCGCGTTGCTGTGAAATTTTGCAGCAC
>NZ_JBLYNS010000409.1:0-1070 GCF_049310205.1 Endozoicomonas sp. ALC013
TCATCAGGAAAGCGCCGGTACAAACTGAAGCGTTCAACCTGGCCTGTTTT
Source organism: Endozoicomonas sp. ALC013 (assembly GCF_049310205.1). Taxonomy (NCBI): domain Bacteria; kingdom Pseudomonadati; phylum Pseudomonadota; class Gammaproteobacteria; order Oceanospirillales; family Endozoicomonadaceae; genus Endozoicomonas; species Endozoicomonas sp. ALC013. The sequence continues at coordinate 51 of NZ_JBLYNS010000409.1, forward strand.
CCCTGAGAGTAAATCCATTGTAAAACACCGGGCTTATCCATTTCTGCGTTGTGCACACCACCGACAACCTATAAAAACTGCCCATTAACGGAGATTCTCAAAAACCTCAGGATGCTGTTCGACAACTCGCAACAAAGCTTTTGCAGGCCCCTGAGGATTCCGCCGTCCCTGCTCCCAGTCCTGGATTGTCCGAACACTGACTCCCATAAAAGAAGCAAAAGCCGACTGGGACAGCTGGAGCTTTTCCCTGATCTCTTTGGCAGGTGACGGCTCTGATAAGACGGTCGTTTTCAGCTTTCCCTTACCCGCCTTAAATGCCTTGATCTCATTCAGGCCATCGAGGATTTCCTGACCAATATCTCGTTCATTCATCGTTTATAGCCTCCGCTATCTTTTTCAGGATATGACCAGGAATACTTTCACGCTCCGACTTGCGATATAAGGTCAACATCCAGATTTCAAAATCACTCTTTTTCCAGTAATAAATAACCCGGATACTACCACTTTTACCCTTTCCATCCGGTGCCCATCGTATTTTACGGACACCCCCACTACCCCTGATAAGATCGCCAGAATCCGGTTTCTGTTGAAGGTGCCACTGCAATACCCGGTATTCATCATCTGATAAATATCCGGATAGCAATTTGGTAAAGCGGCTGGTTTCTATAAAAATCATACATTTATTATACGGCAAAGCCGTATGAAATCAATTCTGAAAGGAGTTTCAACAATCAAGTAAGTACAAAAGTCCTTTTTCTTGAAGAATCCGACCATCTCTACTGGCCGATGACCACCGTTTCTCCCCTTACCCAGTCAAGGTACTCTGGCAGGCCATTTTCAATGGGTATCTGAATAACCTGTAAATCATTGTACGACAGGGTATGCAGTCACCTGGTATCATAGTTACGATGCTGTGTTTATCTTGTCCTGAAAGCGGTACTTCATACTATCAGGCCTTTTGCCAGTGGAAATCCATTTGCCTGGCGGTCTTTTCTGCCAGCGCCTGACTGTGTAAGCGAT
>NZ_JBLYNS010000410.1:0-1063 GCF_049310205.1 Endozoicomonas sp. ALC013
GATCTTGCCAATATTTGCACTTCCTGATCGGTGGATTTCTATATCTCCTGGCAATGGAGACTTTAAATTTGACCATAATCCCACTGCATGAATTTGATTTCTAACAGAGTCTGAAAAGCTAGCAGTTTTTCGTGGAGTTTTATTTGTAATTGGATTTTGCTTATAGTTATATGCAAATGATATTTCAGTTACTCCAAAAAGTATGAGAAGTATTGTTATTATTTTAATCATCAAATCCCTACCTTCATAAATTAAATTAATTAAAAATCATACCCATTTTCCCAGCCTTCATGCTCTGATTCTGCGCTATCAAATTCGTCTACGACACCCGAATAGTTATGTAATGATCCATTGTCATCATGTTCATAATTTTCACTACCTTCGTAGCTATATCCTGAATGATTGCTTACAACCTTGTGTTCACTGGCAGGCTCAATTTTTTCAGAATCATCAATTTTATTATTTTCTTCCTTGAGAAAATCTTCAATTTCTTTTTTATTCATTATCAAACCTTCCTTATTTTGAGATTATCGAAAAGGGCACATAACCCCCGCTTGTGCGGCGCAGTCCGCACGAAGCTGTTGTTATGCGTGACATGAAGAGGATTAAAAGACTTATGGGCTATTTTGAAAAAACGGGGTCAGGTCTTGAACCTTGATCGGGCCATCGAAACTAACGTCAAGAATCAAGACCTGACCCCATTTTTATTCAGTGTCTCTAATGGAACCCAACCAAAAGAGCCTAAACTATTTTTCGCCCAACCCCACTCATTCAGTTCTTGTTCTATTAGCAAAGTTTCACCAACATAAGTGTTCAGTTCCACAGCATTATAGTTTTCAGTTGCCACTCCTTTATTAGAATCAATTTCTAAAAACTGTACTGGAGCCCAACCTTCATTCCCATCTGTTTTTGTTATCCAAACCCATCCCGGATATTCTTCATCGTATTTTCCGATAGAAACTACCTCTCCGGCCATAAATGAAATCGGGCTTGGGTAGTTACTCTTATGCCTTTTTATTACTGTTCTTTTTTTCATACTTATAAGTTTTGATATGGTAGCGCA
>NZ_JBLYNS010000411.1:0-1037 GCF_049310205.1 Endozoicomonas sp. ALC013
AGCTATGTTGCGTTTAAGGGTTGAAGTGAAGAAATTCTAAAATTTTGTTGCCCAGTCGATCAGATGTTAGAGCATTGATGCCAGTTAAAGCCCTTCTCCATCCCAGATAGTGTGATAGATATTTTGTCGCAACTCCGTGAAAAATCCCTGTAATCCACTGCTTCAGGTGGCTGTGGTATGCATTCACATGCTGTAAGTGAAAAACACCTTCTATCACCCGTATTCCAGAGGATGACACCAGCTCCTTAAAAGTAAATCCTAACGCTCTCGCAAGCTTTTCATGTGCAAGACTGGCATCGGCACATACGACAGTTTCAATATTTATCCGACCATTTAAATGGCGACAGAGTTCATCAGCGCTCTCATTTTTCAATACACCATCAACCGTCTGACTTCCTCGGTCTCTAGCTACCATGACTGGTATTTTTCGACAGTCTGTCTTTTTATCACTACCTCGTTTCCTCGCGGGTCTTGGCAGGCCTTTTTTTTGACCTTTAAAAGATTCACGAAAAAAAGTTTCATCGAGTTCGGCAATACCACTGAGTTCTGGTGCCTGATCATGCTCAATGACCTGTAAAAAACGATGTCGCCAACGGAATGATGTATTTAACGAAACTCCGCATTGCTTGGCAGCCGGGCGAAGCGTTAAAGAGTGGGTCATTCCCTCAAGATATTTCGGCCATGCTTCAGGGCGTCTTAAACGGGCCAAAGGTGTTTTGGAAAAAGCGTTCAGTGTTTTTCGGCAAATCTTGCACCGAAATCGTTGGCGTTTGTTCCTTTTCCCCCAGCGCTGAAGGGCTTCAGATCCACAATGAGGACATTTTGGAGCCCGTACAAAACTATCCTCAATAGACTTTGCAATATCGGAAGGAGAATTTTGCTCTGATAGAGCATTGATAAGAGTATTTCGCTGCTGGCTGCTTAATAACGGCACAGCATTAAGAAGATCTTGAAACTGTTGGGGCTTCATAACGTAGCCTCCCATTGCAGGGGATCACGACAGTTTAGACCTATCAACCTTTAAAACAAACATAGCC
>NZ_JBLYNS010000412.1:0-1003 GCF_049310205.1 Endozoicomonas sp. ALC013
CTGGTGGACAACGGGCAGGCGCAGACACCAGAACTCAAAGAGGCCATGGCCGAGCTGCTAACCCTCGTAAACGCACAGAAAGACCAATTTATTCCGCAGCATATCGCCAACCTGCTGTGGGCCATGGCGAAACTGGTGGACAAAGGCCAGGAGCAGACACCAGAGTTCAAAAAGACCTTCGCCTCGCTGTTGCCCCTGGTGAACGCACAGAAAAACCAATTTACTGCCCAGGGGATTGTCAACCTGCTGTGGGCCATGGCGAAACTGGTGGACAACGGGCAGGAACGGACGCCAGAGCTCAACGAGGCCGTTGCCTCGCTGTTGCCCCACGTGAACACACAGAAAGACCAATTTATTCCTCAGCATATCGCCAACCTGCTGTGGGCCATGGCGAAACTGGTGGACAACGGGCTGGAGCGGACACCAGTGCTCAACGAGGCCGTAGCTGCCCTGTTGCCCCTCATGAACGCAAAGAAAAACCAACTTAATGCCCAGGGCATTGTCAACCTGCTGTGGGCCATGGCGAAACTGGTGGACAACGGGCTGCCGACACCAGAGCTCAAAAGGGCCTTGGCCGCGCTGTTGCCCCACGTGAACGCACAGAAAGACCAATTTATTCCTCAGCATATCGCCAACCTGCTATGGACCATGGCGAAACTGGTGGAAAATACGCAGCAGCAGACACCAGGGCTCAACGAGGCAGTGGCCGCCCTGTTGCCTCTCGTGAACGCGCAGAAAGACCAATTTATTCCTCAGCATATCGCCAACCTGCTGTGGGCCATGGCGAAATTGGTGGACAACGGGCAGGAGCTGACACCCGGGCTCAACGAGGCCATGACCGTGCTGTTGCCCCACGTGAACGTACAGAAAGACCAATTTACTCCTCAGGGAATTGCCAACCTGCTGTGGGCCATGGCGAAACTGGTGGACAACGGTCAGGATCGGACACCAGAGATCAACGAGGCCGTGGCTGAGCTGCTGCCCTACGTGAACACACAGAAGT
>NZ_JBLYNS010000413.1:0-990 GCF_049310205.1 Endozoicomonas sp. ALC013
CCGCTTACGCCGAGCGCCAAAGGAAGCGCCAAAGGGAGTGCTACCAGACAGATCCCGCTTACGCCGAGTGCGAAAGGGAGCGCCAAAGGGAGGGCAAAAGGGAGGGCAAAAGGGAGCTTCGCAAAGATCCCGCTTACGCCGAGCGCCAAAGGGAGCGCCAAAGGGAGCTTCGCAAAGATCCCGTTTACGCCGAGGGACAAAAGATCTATATAAAGACCTACAAAAGAATCAAAATACAAACCTCCAACAAGGAAGAAGCTAAAGAGCAGGCAGTGATCGCAAGAGAGCGGTATCTTCAGTCATTCAATTCAGCTAAAAACTCAGGTGATTTACCACTGACTTCTAATTTAGCTAAAGCGACCCAGAGTTCCAGTAAAAATTTAGAAGGTGCTGCCCCCCTGCTTTTCAGTCGTCAAGCTGAAGGAATATTTACAGTCCCAATCGCCCCCTCTCAGCCTTAGTGATCGGTCAGCAATCAAAGAAAGAGATTATTGATGTTTCCATCAATGACCTCGCTGCCTGTAACCCGCCCGCCAACGTCATCCTCATCTGTGAGGCGCTGACTTTCGAAGAGTTTTACGTCACTATTTAGTAATAGCCATAGCAAATCCCTATGCTTGGTTGACATAAATAAAGAATGAGTTGTGAAAGAGAAGAACTTTTATAAGAAGGCATGGTCTTAAGCTGTAATTCAACAATTCGATAATTCAATGTATCAAACCAATCAATTTCCTTCATTTGATGCTTATTTTTATTATCTTTGTTCCAGCGCATTAGGTTTAGTAGATCAAGAACAACAATTTGCTACCACCGAACAGCAGCCTGTTTATCAAGGCATACCAGTTCAAGTGCTGAACCCTATTCCTATTTACAATAGCGGACCAGATACATATCAGAATGAAGCTGATCGTTCTTATTCATTGAATCAATATAATATTACATCCCTAACAAGTCTCGATTCAGAAAACGCTTCTGGAACAGGTATTCAAG